>NZ_JBPQTL010000015.1:0-79091 GCF_051386295.1 Micromonospora sp. URMC 105
GCCCCCGCCGCCCCGCCGTCGCCGCTCGCGCCCGCGGAGGTCCACGTTCCCCCCGTCCAGCGGCCCCGGACACCGGTCGGCCGGGTGCCGGCGGGCGGCGCGCCGCCGGCCCGCCCGGTCCGGACGCTCGGCGTTCCGGCCGGTACGGGCGGGTGGCCGGTCGCCGGGCCCGGCGGGAGACGGCGCGCGCCGCACCGGTCGACGGTCGGCGCCGCCGGACGGGCCGTGGTCCCCGCCCCGCGGATGGCCGAGGTGGCCACCGTCGAGATCAGCGCTGGCTGACCCGCACGTTCCCGCTGCCGGTGCTCAGGTCGAGCACCAGCGACGCCGCCGGGTCGTTCACCACGCCCAGGTCGCTGTCGCCCGAGCCGGTGCTGGCCCGCACCCGGTACCGGCCGGCCGGCACCCTCAGCTCCACGTCGCCGCTGGAGGCGTGCGCCCGCGCCGAGGCGGGCTCCTCCAGCTCGATCGTGACGTTGCCGGACTCGGCCTCGGCGTTCACCTCGCCGCGCAGCCGCAGGCCGGTGATGTCGCCGGACGAGGCGTGCAGGTCGACCGGGGCGCCCACGTCCTCCACCTCGATGTTGCCGGAGCCGGTCTCGGCGCGTACCGCGCCGGTGGCGCCGACGACCCGGATGTTGCCGGAGCCGAGGGTGAACTCCACCGGGCCGACCCGGCTCAGCTCCACGTTGCCGGAGCCGGTCTCGCCCCGTACCCGGACCCCCTCCGGGGCGGTCACCTCGTACGACACCGAGCAGCGGGGGCCGCACTCCGCGTCCAGCACCAGCTCGTCGCCCCGCACCTCGTACGTCGTGCGGGGCTGGTCGCCCTGGTAGCGCAGCACCCGCTGGATGCGTACCTCGGTGGCCGGGCCGGTGGCCCGGACCACCACGTCACCCGCGCCCGGCCGTACGGTGACGGTGCTGATCCGCACCGTCTCGGTGTGGTCGAAGTCCAGCCGCCGGAAGGAGAGCGTGTCGCACCCGGCGGCGAGGATGACGATGGCGGTCGCGCCCAGGGCGACGGCGGTGCGGGGAAGGGCCATGGTCAGCAACCTACGACCGGCCCCGCCCGCCGCACATCCGGGACGCGGCGCCGGTCCACCCCGAACCGACCCTGATTTCCCACCCCGAGGGAGAATGGCCTGATGCCCGGGTACCGCCGACAGCTCTACCGCGACGACGCGGTGGTCCTGCGTGTGCAGAAGCTGGGCGAGTCGGACCGGATCATCACGCTGCTGACCCGCCGGCACGGCCGGCTGCGCGCGGTGGCCCGGGGCATCCGGCGCACCACCAGCAAGTTCGGTGCCCGGCTGGAGCCCTTCGGCCACGTCGACCTCCAACTCGCCGGTGACCCGAAGGGCAACCAGGGCAGCTCGCTGCACACGGTCAGCCAGGTCGAGGGGATCGACCTCTACGGCAAGCGGTTCCTCGGCGACTATCCCCGCTACACCGCGGCCAGCGCGATCGCCGAGACCGCGGAGCGCCTCACCCCGGTCGAACGGGAGCCGTCGCTGCGACTGTTCCAGCTCACCCTCGGGGCGCTCAAGGCCCTCTCGCGGGGCGAGCACGCCACCACGCTGGTGCTCGACGCGTACCTGCTGCGCGGGATGGCGCTGGCCGGCTGGGCGCCCGCGCTGACCGCCTGCGCGGTCTGCGGCACGCCGGGGCGGCACCGTGCCTTCTCCGTGCCGGCCGGCGGCGCGGTCTGCCCGGACTGCCGGCCGCCCGGCGCGGCCCACCCGGCGCCGGCCACCATCGACCTGATGTCCGCGCTGACCAGTGGCGACTGGCGGGTCGCCGACGCCACCCCGACCGGCGTACGCCGGGAGTGCAGCGGCCTGGTCGCGGCGCACCTGCAGTGGCACCTGGAGCGCGCGCTACGCTCGCTGCCGCTGGTCGATCGGGGTGTCCCGGCGACCGGTGCGGTCCCGTCACCCGGCGGTGACGTGGCCGGTCCGGTCCCGCCGCCGCCCGGCGTCGGGGCCGGCGTGGACGGCGTGGACAGGGAGATGACCGAGTGATCCGATCGTTGAGGGCCGGCCGCCGTGCGCCGGTGCCGCCGACCCCGCACCCGTCGGGCGCCCGGCCGCCGGCGCTGCCCGCCGAGGCGGTGCCGAAGCACGTGGCCGTGGTGATGGACGGCAACGGCCGGTGGGCCAAGGAGCGCGGCCTGCCCCGCACCAAGGGTCACGAGGCGGGGGAGTTCAGCCTCTTCGACACCATCGAGGGCGCGATCGAGCTGGGCATTCCCTACCTCTCGGCGTACGCGTTCTCCACCGAGAACTGGCGGCGCTCGCCCGACGAGGTCCGGTTCCTGATGGGCTTCAACCGGGACGTGATCCGCCGCCGCCGCGACCAGCTCGTCGACCTGGGCGTGCGGGTGGTCTGGTCGGGCCGGGCGGGGCGGCTGTGGAAGAGCGTCATCTCCGAGCTGCAGACCGCCGAGGAGATGTCCCGGGGCAACTCGACGCTGACCCTGCAGTTCTGTGTGAACTACGGCGGGCAGGCGGAGATCGCCGACGCCGCCGCCGCGATCGCCCGCGACGTGGCCGCCGGCCGGCTCGACCCGGAGAAGGTCACCGAGAAGACGGTGGCGAAGTACCTCTACCACCCGGAGATCCCGGAGGTGGACCTGTTCCTGCGTCCGTCCGGTGAGGAGCGGATCTCCAACTTCCTGCTCTGGCAGACCGCGTACGCGGAGCTGGTGTTCCTCGACACCCTCTGGCCGGACTTCGACCGCCGGCACCTCTGGTACGCCTGCGAGCTGTACGCGCAGCGGGACCGCCGCTTCGGCGGCGCGCTGCCGAACCCGGTCGCACCGCAGCTGTAGAGGTCACGCTTAGCGAGGCGGTCGCGTGGGTATGCCTCTTCGACAGACACGACGCGGAGGTGAACCCACATGATTCAGAAGCGGATTGCCCAGTGGGCGGTCATGGCGGTCGCCGTGCCGCTGGCGGCGGCCGGCGCGCGCCGGCTCAGCCACACGCTGGAGGCCCGCCGGGGCCCGACCGGCGTGAGCCGACTGCTCAGCAAGGGCGCGGACATGCTGCGTCCGCAGAAGGCCAAGCGTCGCCGGTTCTGGTGAACCTCGACGCCCGGTACGCCGTCGGCGCCGCTCCCTCGGGGGCGGCGCTGACGCGTTCCGGCCGGTCGGCGCGGCCCGCGCGCGTACGATCAGCGCAGGGCGCGCCGCCCGGGCGCGTCGGCCACGGGGGTGGGGATGCCGGATCTCCGGTACAAGATGATCATGGCGCTGAACGCCGCCGACCTGGGCAGCCCGATCTGCGAGCAGGTGGCCGGCATCTGCGCCGAGATTGCCGTGCAGCACTGCGCCGAGCAGGGGCACGCCCCGAGCGTGCGCTCCGGCGAGATCGCCGAGCTGGCCACGGGTGAACCGGCGCTGACCTGGGCGCCGAACGAGACCGGGCAGCGGGCCTGGTGACCGCGCTGGCGCCGAGCCCGGCGGTGGACGTCCGCCGGGCCGAGGACCGGTTCAAGACCCGGCTGTCCTGGCTCGACTCGAAGCACTCCTTCTCGTTCTCCCGGCACTACGACCCGGCCAACACCCACCACGGGCTGCTGCTGGTCAACAACGACGACATCGTCCACCCGGGCACCGGGTTCGAGACCCACCCGCACGAGGACATGGAGATCGTGACCTGGGTGCTGCGCGGCTCGCTGGTGCACCAGGACTCCACCGGTCACAGCGGGGTCATCTATCCGGGGCTGGCCCAGCGGATGAGCGCCGGCACCGGCATCCTGCACTCGGAGAAGAACGACTCCTGGCGGCTGGAGGGGCGCGACCCGCACACCGAACCGGTCCACTTCGTACAGATGTGGGTGGTGCCCGACACCAGCGGCGTCGACCCCGGCTACGAGCAGCTGGAGATTGGTGACGAGCTGCTGCGCGGCGGGCTGGTGCCGGTTGCCTCCGGGATGGACCGCTACAAAGGCGCGTCGGCGATCCGGATCCGCAACCGGTACGCCACCCTGCACGCCGCCCGGCTCGCCCCCGGCGACGAGGTGACCCTGCCGGACGCGCCCTACCTGCACCTCTACGTGCCCACCGGCGCGGTGACGCTGGAGGGCGCCGGCCGGCTCGGCCAGGGCGACGCCGCCCGGATCACCATGACCGGCGGCCACCGGGTCGCCGCCACCGAGGCCGCCGAGATCCTGGTCTGGGAGATGCACGCCACCCTCGCCTGACCCGGCCCTCTCCACCGACCGCCCGCGCCGCGCGCGCCGCCTGCCGTCCGCGCCGCCTGCCGTCCGCGCCGGTTTGCGGCGTGTCGGGGTGTCCCCGGGTGGCGACACCCCGACACGCCGCAAACGGGGTCGGTCGGTCGATCGGTCAGCCGGCCACCTCGGCGCGGTCGCCGGCCCAGACGGTGTGGAACGTTCCGTCCCGGTCGACCCGGTGGTAGGTGTGCGCGCCGAAGTTGTCCCGCAGCCCCTGGATCAGCGCCGCGGGCAGCCGCTCCGCGCGCAGCGCGTCGAAGTAGGCCAGCGACGAGGAGAACGCCGGGGTGGGCACGCCGGCCCGGGCCGCGTCGGCGACCACCCGCCGCCAGCTCGGCACCCCGGCGGCGACCGCCTCGGCGAAGTACGGGGCCACCAGCAGCGTCGACAGGTCCGGCTGGGCGTCGTACGCCTCCCGGATGCGGTCGAGGAAGCGGGCCCGGATGATGCAGCCGCCCCGCCAGATGGTGGCGGTGCCGCCCAGGTCGATGCCCCAGTCGTACTCGCGGCTGCCGCCGCGGATCTGGTCGAAGCCCTGCGCGTACGCGACGATCTTGCTGGCCAGCAGCGCCCGCCGGACGTCCTCGACGAAGGTCTCCCGCTGCTCGACCTGCCACTTCTCGCCGGCGTCCGGGAAGGCCCGGCGGGCTGCCTCGCGCTGGCCGGCGTGGCCGGAGAGCGACCGGGCGAACGTGGCCTCGGCGATACCCGTGATCGGGATGCCGAGGTCGAGGGCGCTCTGCACGGTCCAGCGGCCGGTGCCCTTCTGCTCGGCCTGGTCGAGCACCACGTCGACGAAGGCCCGGCCGGTCGCCGCGTCGGTGTGCGCCAGCACGTCGGCGGTGATCTCGATGAGGAAGGACTCCAGCTCGCCGGTGTTCCACTCCCGGAAGATGTCGGCGATCTCCGCCGGGCTCGCCGACAGCCCCGCCCGCAGCAGGTCGTACGCCTCGGCGATGAGCTGCATGTCGGCGTACTCGATGCCGTTGTGCACCATCTTCACGAAGTGGCCCGCGCCGTCCGGGCCGATGTGCCGGCAGCACGGGGTGCCGTCCACCTGCGCGGCGATCTTCTCGAAGATCGGCCCGAGCTTCGCGTACGACTCGGCGGAGCCGCCGGGCATGATGCTCGGCCCGCGCAGCGCGCCCTCCTCGCCACCGGAGACACCGGTGCCGACGAAGTGCAGGCCGTGCCCGCGCAGCGCCTCCTCCCGGCGGCGGGTGTCGGCGAAGTGCGCGTTGCCGCAGTCGACGACGATGTCGCCCTCCTCCAGCAGAGGGATCAGCTCGTCGATCACCGCGTCGGTCGGGCCACCGGCCTTCACCATGACGATCACCGCGCGGGGCCGCTCCAGGCTGGCGACGAAGTCGGCCAGCGACTCCGACGCGACGAAGGTGCCCTCGTCGCCGTGCTCGGCGACCAGGCTGCGGGTGCGCTCCGAAGAGCGGTTGTGCACCGCCACGGTGAAGCCGTTGCGGGCCAGGTTGCGGGCCAGGTTGCGCCCCATCACCGCCAGCCCGGTCACCCCGATCTGCGCCGTCGCCTGCTGAGCCATCCGTCCCGCCACCTCTCGTCGGCCTGCCGTGCTGCGACCGTATCGCGGCAGGTGGCGGCCCGGGCGCGGACGTCGACGCTGGGTGAGCGGCGCGGTGCGCGGCGTCGCCGGCACCCGGCTGCGGGGCCGGGCGAGACGGGCGGCGGCGCCGGCGTCAGCCCTCGGCCAGGCGGGCCTCGACGTGGGCGACCTTGCCGGTCAGCGCGTCGGTGACCCCGGGCCGCACGTCGGCCTTGAGCACCACGCTGACCCGGGGCGCCCGTTCGGCCACCACGTCGACCGCCTGCTTGAGCACCGCCATCACCTCGTCCCACTCACCCTCGACCGTGGTGAACATGGCGTCGGTGCGGTTGGGCAGGCCGGAGGCGCGGACCACCCGGACCGCCTCGGCGACCAGGTCGCCGACGGACTCGCCGACGCCCAGCGGAGTAATCGAGAACGCGATCAGCATGCCGCCGATGGTGCCAGTAAATGGGCTGCGGCCGCCGCCGTCGGCGGGTTAGCCTTACGGCATGCGTATCTGACGCCCCACCTTCAGCCAGTCGGGCCCGCCGCCGTTGCGGGTCCGGCCGCGCCGGGCGTCCGCATCCCCACCCTCTTTCCGGTGGTGTCTCCGTGGTCGGGTCGCCCGGGCCGTTCCCTGCCCGTCGACCGCCCCGCCGCGCGGTGCGGTCCCCGCATCCGAAGGAGGCAGCGTATGCCCGCCAAGCGCAGTCCGAAGAAGTCCCGCCCGCAGGCCACGTCCACGGTGGCGGTGAGCCCGCCGGACGCCGACGCGCTCACCGTGACGCCGGCCGCCCCGGTCACCCTGCCCGAGGAGACGGCGTCCGCGCCCACCGCCGCCCGGCCCGCCCCGACCCCGCCGCCGTGGACCGGCGCGCCGGTGCGTGGCGGCTCCACCGCCGCCCGCGGCCACACCCGCCGGTACGCGTTCCGCCGCAGCTGATCGGCGCTGCCGGGCGGCCGCGTACCGATGCCGGCGCTCCCGACGCGGCGTGTCGCGGCGCGGCAGCATGACCGCGACGAGCGTGATACCTCTGGGGCATCTTGATGCCTCGGAGGTATCACGCTCACCCGGCACCCTCGCTCCGGGCGCGGCCCGGCCGGAGGAACCGCCGGCGTCCCTGAGCACCACGGCCGGCCCCGGCCACGCCGGCCGCCGGTCGCTAACCGGCCGCCGGGTCAGCCCAGCAGCGGGCGGAAGGTGCCGAGCGCGACGCTGACCGCGATCGCCGCGCCGGCCAGCACGGCCGCCCCGGCGACGAGCAGCCCGTCGGCCCAGCCGAACCGCTGCCGGCGGGCGACCGTACGCGGAATGCCGGCGTCGAAACCCCGGGCGTCCATCGCCACCGCCAGCCGGGTGCCCCGGCGGATCGCCCCGACCAGCAGGGCGAACGCGGTCGACACGAACAGCCGCAGCTTCGCCACCGGGTTGCGCCCGGCGTCCACCCCGCGCGCCCGGCGGGCCATCGAGATCATCTGCCACTCCTGCCCGAGCAGCGGGACCAGCCGGAACGCGGCCAGCGTCCCGATCGCAAAGCGGGCCGGTGCCTTCGCGTTCTGGACCAGGGCGTCGGCCAGGTCCGTCGGGTCGGTGGTGGCGAAGACGATCAGGCCGGGCAGGGCCACCGCGAACATCCGCAGCACCAGCCCGAGCGCGGCCAGCAGCACCCCCGAGGTGACCAGCAGCCCTCCGGCGTCCAGCAGCACCCGGCCGGACCGGTCGGCGGCGAAGAGCACCAGGGTGACCAGGATGCCGGCCCCGCCGGCCAGCAGCGGCAGTGCCCGCCGGGCCAGCACCCGCAGCCGGATCCCGAACAGCGGCAGCACCGCCAGCTCGATCGCGATCGCGATGGCCGGCGCGACCGGGTCCAGCGTGGCGATCAGGGCGGCCGAGAAGACCAGCGCGGCGGCCAGCTTGGCGACCGGGTTGCGCCGGGCCAGCGGTGCGCCCGGCGAGGCGACCGGTTCGAGGCTGATCACGGGCGCCGCCCGGGAGCATCGTCGGCCGCCTCGACGGCGGGCCGCCGCGCCAGGGTGACGGTGCGGTCGGCGAGCGCGGCGACGAAGTCCGCGTCGTGGGTGACGGTGACGACGCCGTGCCCGGCGTCGCGCAGGTCGGCGAAGAGGTCGACCAGCTCCAGCCAGGTGCGCCGGTCCTGGCCGAAGGTCGGCTCGTCGCAGATCAACAGGCGGGGCGCGGTGGCCAGCGCGGTCGCCACGCTCAGCCGCCGCGCCTCCCCGCCCGACAGGGTGTACGGGTTCGCCGCGGCCAGCCTGGTCAGCCGCAGCCGGTCGAGCAGGGCGTCGACGGTGGCGCGTACGGCCGGCTCGGACTGGCCGGTCCGGCGGGGGCCGAGCGCCAGCTCGTCGAAGACGGTGGCGGTGACGAACTGGTGCTCCGGGTCCTGGAAGACCGAGCCGATCCGGCGGGCCAGCGCGGGCGCCCGCCAGCGGTGCGGGGGAGTGCGCTCGTCCGCACCGGCCAGTGCTGCGGTGGCGGTGACCCGGCCGGCGCCGGGGCGGAGCAGGCCGCCGAGGAGCAGGGCCAGGGTCGACTTGCCGGCGCCGTTGGGCCCGCGTACGGCGAGCGCCTCGCCGGCGCGTACCCGCAGATCGGTGGCGGCCAGCCGGGGCGGCAGGCCGAGCCGGTCGGCGGTGAGCAACTCGTCGCCGGGGGAGGTGGCGGCGTGCCGGGGCGGGATGGTCCGGCCCGGCACCCAGACGCCCTCGGCCGCGAGGGTGTCGCCGTGCGCGGCGAAGACCGCCTCCGGCGGGCCGTCCGCGCGGACGCCGCCGCCGGGCTCCAGCACCACCACCCGGTCGACCAGCGGCAGCGCCTCGGCGACCCGGTGTTCGACCAGGATGAGCGTGGTGTCGGCGGTCAGCGCCCCGGCGACCGCCCGGCGGACCAGGTCGGCCCCGGCCGGGTCGAGGTTGGCGGTCGGCTCGTCGAGCAGCAGCAGGCCGGGGCGCAGGGCCAGCGCCCCGGCCAGGGCGAGGCGCTGCTGCTCACCGCCGGAGAGCGCCGCCGTGGGCCGGTCCCGGTGGTACGGGAAACCGACCCGGCGCAGCGCCTCGTCCACCCGCGGCCAGATCTCCCCGGCCGGTACCCCCCGGTTCTCCAGCCCGAACGCGACGTCGTCGCCGCAGCGGGCCATCACCAGCTGGGTCTCCGGATCCTGGAAGACGATGCCGACCCGGTCCCGGTCCTTGCGCGGATCGAGCCCGTCGACCTCGACGGTGCCCTCCTGCTCGCCGGAGTCCTCGGCCAGCAACCCGGCCAGCGCGGCCAGCAGGGTGCTCTTGCCCGCCCCGGACGGCCCGAGCAGCAGCACCCGCTCCCCGGCCTCGATCTTCAGGTCCACCCCGCGTACGGCCCACGCCTTCCGCCCCGCGTGCCGCCACCCGAATCCCCGCACCTCCACCCCGCTCACCCGCACCCCCTCGCCTTCCACCCTGCCCCGGTGATCATGAAGTTGCCGGCAGTTGCCGAGATCCACATCGCCGTCAACTTCATGATCAACCAGGTCGGGTGGGTCGGTGGTCAGATGGCGGGGCGGTTGCGGGCGACGGGGAAGCGGTCCAGGACGCCGGTGCGGGCGAGCGCGTGGGTGAGGGCTACGGCGCCCAGGCCGGCGATGACCAGGGAGCTGGCCGCGGTGATCAGGATGTAGGGGAGGCGGAAGCTGCCCCACGCGGTGCCCGGGTACCAGACGAAGACGTCGTAGATCGCCGCCGCCAGGCCGGCCAGCGTGGCGGCCAGCAGGGCGACGGGCAGCCGGAAGACGCGGTACCCGAACGCTGCGAAGGCCAGTTCCGCCGCGGCGGCCTCCAGCGGACCCTGGATGACCAGCGTCCAGCCCCAGCTGCTGCCCAGCGCCACCGAGACCAGCGCGGCGACGGTGAGCGTGAAGAAGGCGGCACCCGGCTTGCGGATGATCAGCCCGCCCAGCACGGCGGGGACCAGCCAGACGCCGTAGATGACCGCCCGGCCGGGCAGCGGGATGGCGTCGGCGGGGCCGTTCCAGAGCAGGCCCCAGGCCCAGAAGATGATGCCGAAGGCCACCCCGAGGACCGCCGCGATGACGATGTCGATGGTGCGCCACCGCCTGTTGTGGGTGATGTTCATGTGTGCTCCCAGTCCAAATGATCGAACCAGGAGAAGACGCACGCCGCGCCCGGTTGGGACCGGACGGCGGCGCGGCTGGAGGTCGACCGAACTCCCTGCGCTGGCATTACCCAGATCAGGTTCGAGGGTCTGCGGGCGGTGCCCGCACTCTCAGCGCTGTGCGCTCCCCTGTCGGATGTGAAGTTGTCTCGTCGACGCTAACAGCTCGGACCCGGCCACCGTCGGCCCGGGTGCGCGAGCGCCGGCCTGGGTAGGCTGCCGATCATGCGGGTCGAGGCGCGAGGACTGACGTTCGAGGTACGCACCGGCGGCCCGGAGGGCGGTGATCCCGTCCTCCTGCTGCACGGTTTCCCGCAGCACGGTGGCGAGTGGGACGAGGTGGTGCCGGCGCTGCACGCCGCCGGCCTGCGCACGTACGCGCCGGACCAGCGGGGCTACTCGCCGGGCGCCCGGCCCGCCGAGGTACGCGCCTACCGGATGCCGGAGCTGGTCGCGGACGCGGTGGCGCTGCTCGACGCGCTGGGGGTCGAGGCGGCTCACGTCGTCGGGCACGACTGGGGCGCCGCCGTCGCCTGGCGGCTCGCCGCGCACCATCCGGAACGGGTCCGCACGTTGACCGCAGTCTCCGTGCCGCACCCGGCCGCGATGTCGTACGCGCTGGGCAACGACCGCCGGCAGCAGGCGCGCTCGTCGTACATGCTGCTGTTCCGTCAGGCGGGCCTGGCGGAGAAGGTGCTGCTGGCCTTCGACGCGGCCGTGCTGCGCCGGATGCTCTCCGCGGTGGGCGACGCCGGGCGGGTGGCCCGGTACGCCGAGCCGCTGCGCCAGCCGGGCGCGCTGACCGGCGCGCTGAACTGGTACCGGGCCATGTCCCGGGCCGACCTGGCGCAGACCGGACCGGTCGCGGTGCCGACCACCTTCGTCTGGAGCGACAAGGACGTCGCGATCGGCCGGACCGCCGCCGACGCCTGCGCCGGCCACGTGACCGGGCCGTACCGGTTCGTCGTGCTCCCCGGCGTCACCCACTGGATCCCCGACGAGGCGCCGGCTCCGCTGGCCGAGGCGATCCTGGCCCGGGTACGCGGCCTGGCCTGAGCCCGCCCAGCGGGCCGGCCCGGCGAACGACGAGCAGGACGACGAAGGAGAGGAACGCATGACGGTGAGCGCCGAGGCATACCTGGCGGTGGTGACCGAGACGATCGGCCGGGTGGCGGCGAGCCAGCGGGAGGCGGTGGGCCGGGCGGCCGACCTGATCGCCGAGGCGTTGCGGGCCGACGGGGTGGTGCACGCCTTCGGCACCGGCCACTCCGAGGCGCTGGCGATGGAGATCGCCGGCCGGGCCGGTGGGCTGGTGCCGACCAATCGGATCGCGCTGCGCGACCTCGTGCTGGTCGGCGGGGAGCCGGCGAGCATCCTCGGGCCGCACCTGGAGCGCGATCCGGCCGTGGCGCACCGGCTCTACGAGCTGGCCCCGGTCCGCCCGTCGGACATCTTCGTGCTCGCCTCCAACTCCGGGGTCAACGGCGCGATGGTCGAGTTCGCCTCCCTGGTCGTCGAGCGTGGGCACCGGCTGGTGGCGATCACCTCGGCGGAGCACTCCGGCCGGATGGCCTCGCGCCACCCGTCCGGGCGCAAGCTCGCCGACTTCGCCGACGTGGTGCTCGACAACGGCGCCCCGTACGGCGACGCCACCCTGCCGCTGCCGGACGGCGGCGCGGTCGGCGCGGTCTCCTCGATCACGGCGGCGCTGCTCGCCCAGCAGATCGTGGCCGAGACGGTGGCCCGGCTGATCGCGGCGGGGGAGCGGCCCCCGGTCTACCTGTCGGCCAACATCACCGGCGGCGACGAGCACAACGCCGCGCTGGAGGCCCGGTACGCCGGCCGCATCCGCCGGGGATCATGAAGTGGTTTCGCGCGCCTTCGGTTCGGGCATTGGCGTTGCTGCCGGCGGGGTGAGCCCCGTCGGCAGTACCGTCTCTTCCGGAGGTAGCGCGTGTCGAAGGAATCCGAGAAGCAGCGCTGGCAGCGCAACTTCGCCGATCTGCTCCAGGAGCTGCGGGTCGCACAGACCGGGGTGCAGATCCTCTTCGCGTTCCTGCTCACCCTGCCGTTCAGCAACGGCTTCGGCCGGACCAGCAGTTTCCAAAAGGACGTCTACATCATCGCGCTGCTGTCGGCGGCCGCCGCGACCGCGTTGATCATCTCGCCGGTCGCCTTCCACCGTGCGCTGTTCCGCCAGGGCCGCAAGCCGGAGCTGGTGCGCTTCGCACACCGGATGGCCAGCGGCGGCCTCGCCTTCATGCTGATCTCGATGGTCAGCGCGGTGCTGCTGATCACCGACTTCGTCCTGAGCCGGCCGATCGCGCTCCTGCTCAGCGCGCTCACCGCGCTGTGGTTCCTGACCTTCTGGATGATCCTGCCGTTCGCCCGGCGCAACTGGGGCGAGGACGACATCGACGACGACGATGCCGAGCCGCAGTCGCTGACCGGCGGCTGAGCCCTGCGCGCCGGTCACCGGCGGCGAAAATCGGACGTACACGCAACGCTACCCCTGGGTAACACCCGGGGGTAGCGTTGCTCGTGTCGAGCACGTCGACGCATCCGGACCGAGGTTCGAGGGGGCAGCCGTGACCACGACGCACAACAGCCGACCCGCCGGGGACGGCGCCGGACCGCTGCCGGCCGAGGCGGGCCAGGTCTCCGAGAAGGAGGCCCGACAGGTCGCCGAGGCGGCCCGGGAGACCGCCTGGGACCGGCCCAGCTTCGGCAAGGAACTCTTCCTCGGCCGGTTCCGGCTCGACCTGATCCACCCCTGGCCCCGCTCCGACCCGGAGGACGACGCGCGCGCCGAGCGGTTCCTGGGTGAGCTCGGGGCGTACCTGCGCTCCGAGGTGGACGGGGCCGCCATCGAGCGCGACGCGTCCATTCCGGACGAGGTCTTCCAGGGGCTGGCCCGCCTCGGCGCGTTCGGCATGAAGATCGACCGGAAGTACGGCGGTCTCGGGCTGAGCAACCTGCACTACTGCCGGGCGCTGATGCTGGCCGGTTCGGTCAGCCCGGCGATCGGCGCGCTGCTCTCCGCCCACCAGTCGATCGGCGTGCCGCAGCCGCTGAAGATGTTCGGCACCGCCGAGCAGAAACAAGCCTTCCTGCCCCGGCTCGCCGCCGGAGAGGTCTCCGCGTTCCTGCTCACCGAGCCGGACGTCGGCTCCGACCCGGCCCGGCTGGGCACCACCGCCGAGCCGACCGCGGACGGGACGGGCTACCGGCTCAACGGGGTGAAGCTCTGGGCCACCAACGGCACCGTCGCCACCCTGCTGGTGGTGATGGCGCGGGTGCCGGCCGGCGAGGGGCGGCGCGGCGGCATCACCGCGTTCGTGGTCGACGGCGACAGCGAGGGCATCACCGTCGAACGGCGCAACGCCTTCCTCGGCCTGCGCGGCCTGGAGAACAGCGTCACCCGGTTCCACGACGTCTTCGTGCCCCGGGAGAACGTCATCGGCGGCGAGGGCAAGGGGTTGAAGATCGCCCTGACCACGCTGAACACCGGCCGGCTGTCGCTGCCGGCGATGTGCGTCGGCGCGGGCAAGTGGTCGCTGAACGTGGCCCGGGAGTGGGCCGCCGACCGGGTGCAGTGGGGCCGGCCGGTCGGCGAGCACGAGGCGGTCGCCCAGAAGCTCTCCTTCATCGCCGCCACCACGTACGGCATGGAGACCATGCTCGACCTCTGCTGCCTGCTCGCCGACGACGACCGCAACGACATCCGGATCGAGGCGGCCCTGGTCAAGCTCTACGCCAGCGAGATGGCCTGGAAGATCGCCGACGAGCTGATCCAGATCCGGGGCGGGCGCGGCTACGAGACGGCCGACTCGCTCGCCGCCCGGGGCGAACGCCCGGCCGCGGTCGAGCAGTTGCTGCGGGACCTGCGGATCAACCGGATCTTCGAGGGCTCGACCGAGATCATGCACCTGCTCATCGCCCGGGAGGCGGTCGACGCGCACCTCTCGGTGGCCGGCGACATCATCGACCCGGACGCGGGCCTCGGCCGCAAGGCGAAGGCGGGAGCGCGAGCCGGGGCCTTCTACGCCCGGTGGCTGCCCACCCTCGCCGTGGGCAAGGGGCAGAGCCCGAACGCGTACGGCGAGTTCGGCCCGCTCGCCGGCCACCTGCGGCAGGTGGAGCGGTACTCCCGCAAGCTGGCCCGCTCGACGTTCTACGCGATGTCCCGCTGGCAGGGGAAGATGGAACGCAAGCAGGCGTTCCTGGGCCGGGTGGTGGACATCGGCGCGGAGCTGTTCGCGATGTCCGCGGTCTGCGTGCGGGCGTACGCGGAGCGGGACACCCGCCCGGAGAACGTCGAGCTGGCGGACCTGTTCTGCCGGCAGGCGCGGGTCCGGGTGGAGCAGCTGTTCACCGCGCTGTGGGAGAACACCGACTCGGTCGACGTGGCGGCGGCGAAGCGGATCCTCGCCGGCCGGTACGCCGCGTTGGAGTCCGGCGTGCTCACCCCGCCGGCCGACGCTCCCTGGGTGGCACACTGGTCACCCGGCCCGTCGGCCACGCCGGACGTCCGCCGCCGCATCCCCCGGCAGGGCTGACGCCCTCGGCTCGCCACCAACTGCGGCCTGTCGCGCGCCGGCCGCCCGGCCACCCCGACCTGCGGGCGCGGGGCCGGCCGGGCGGCCCGGGCGCTCCCACCGCGGTCAGCGGGCGATGGCCCAGGCCAGCACGGCCGCGAGGATCAGCCCGTTGAGCAGAGCGAGCACCAGGTACGCCTGCGGCGGGATCTTGCGACCCTTGCGGACGAAGCTCACCAGGACGGCGGCGTACCCGAGCAGCAGCACGGCGACGACGATCAGGAAGTACAGCACCGCCACACCCTAGCGGCCGCTGCGCAGGCCGAGTCGGCGCAGCTCCAGTGCGGCGAGCGCGTCGACGGTGGCGTCGTCGCCCCGCCGCCACGCCTCGGCCACGTCCGGATCGATCTTCGTCAGCTTGCGCAGCGGCTGCCCGGCGAGTGCGCGCAGCGCCAGCAGGTCCCGCCCGGCCGGGGCGTGGGCGAGCGCCTGCGCCGAGGCGGCCCGGCGCATCCAGCGCAGCCGCAGCGGCAGCCAGCCGAAGAGCACCAGACCCAGCGGGAAGATCAGTACGGCGATGGCGAGCGCCAGGGCGAGCTGGCCGACCAGCTCCTGCTGGTCCCGGCCGGCGTCGGCGACCGAGCGGGCCGCCTCGGCCGCGCGCTCGAACGGCGCGGTCAGCTCGTCGCCGACCAGCGGCACCCGGCCGACCTTGCCACCGGCGTCGGCCAGGTTGTCGGCGAGGCCACCGCCGGCCCCCTCCAGCTTCCGCCCGGGTACGGCGAGCTTCTGCACCAGGTCGTACACCCACTGGGCGAAGCGGATCGCCGCGTACACCCAGACGACGACGAGCAGGTCGGTGAGGAGCTGACGGAGGGCGACGGGGAAGCGATCTGCGTAGATCTTCACGCCGGACAGCGTGCCACGGCGTCGCGCGGGGGGCACCCCCTGAAACACCGGCGTCAGCCGGCGCACCCCGGGCAGGTGCCGAAGATCTCCAGGGTGTGGCTGACGTCGGCGTACCCGTGCTGGGCGGCGACCCGCTCGGCCCAGCTCTCCACCGCCGGCCCGGCCACCTCGACCGTACGGCCGCAGGCCCGGCAGACCAGGTGGTGGTGGTGTCCCTGGCTGCACCGGCGGTAGAGGTGCTCCCCGCCGGGCGGGCGCATCACGTCGATCTCACCGGCGTCCGCGAGGCCCTGCAGGGTGCGGTAGACGGTGGTCAGCCCGACCCGCTCGCCCCGGTCGCGGAGCATCGCGTGCAGGTCCTGCGCGCTGTGGAAGCCCTCCATCTCGGCGAGCAGGGCACTCACCGCCGTGCGCTGCCGCGTGTTGCGCAGCGTCCCCTCGCTCATGATCCCTCCCCGGCGTGGCTCACCGCGTCCGCCACGATGTGCGCGACGTGCTCGTCGACCAGGGTGTACGCGATCTCGCGGCCGCGCCGCGAGCCGCGGACCACCCCCGCGCCGCGCAGCACCCGCAGGTGCTGGGAGACCAGCGGCTGTGGGGCGCCGAGCTTCTCCACCAGCTCGTGCACACACCGTTCACCCTGCGCCAGCTCGCTCACGATCGCCAGCCGGATCGGGGCGGAGAGGGCACGGAGCAGATCGCCCGCGCCCTCGTAGGCCTCGTACCCGTTCGTGCCGGTCACCCTGCAACGGTAACCAACACCACCGACAGGTGGCCGGGCAGCGTCACCGCAGCACCACCTCGTGCGGTTCGGGCGCGGGCGTGGCGGCCGGGACGGCCCGCCGGCGCAGCCGCCGCCAGCCGGCGGCGCCGAGCGCGATCACCAGGAACGAGGCGATCGCCAGCAGCACCACCGACGCCCCCGGGGCGGTGTCCGCGGTGGCCGCCACCCAGACCCCGGAGCCGGCCGCGAAGACGCCGAGTGCCATGGCCGCCGTCATGGTGCTGCGGAAGCCCCGGGTCACCTGCTGCGCGGTGGCCACCGGCACCACCATCAGGGCGCTGATCAGCAGCACCCCCACCGCCCGCATGGCGATGGTGACGGTGACCGCGGTGGCCACGGCCAGCAGCAGGTTCAGCGTCCGGACGGGCAGCCCGGAGACCCGGGCGTACTCCTCGTCGTGGCAGACCGCGAAGAGCGCCGGGCGCAGCGCCAGCATGGTGACGCCGACGGCCACCCCGAGCACCGCGATGGTGATCAGGTCCTGCGGCGAGATGGTGGTCAGCGAGCCGAAGAGGTACGCGGTGAGGTTGGCGCTGGTGGCGTCGGAGAGCCCGACCAGCATCACCCCGCCGGCGATGCCGCCGTAGAAGAGCAGCGCCAGCGCCAGGTCGCCGGAGGTGCGCCCGCGGGCCCGGACCAGCTCGATGGTGATCGCGCCGAGGGTCGCCACGATCACCGCCACCAGCACGGGGGAGCGGTTGAGCAGCAGCCCGGCGCCGACGCCGGTCAGCGCCACGTGGCCGATGCCGTCGCCGATCAGGGTCAGCCGCCGCTGCACCAGGTAGATGCCGAGCGCCGGGGCGGCCAGGCCGATGATCAGTGCGCCGATCAGCGCACGCTGCATGTACGGGTACTGGAAGAGTTCCATGGTCAGCTGCTCCACAGCCCGGCGGGCTCGTCGGGACCGTGCGGGTGCACGTGGTCGTGGTCGGGCTCCGCGTGGTGGCCGGCGGGCTCGGGCACCGGGCCGTCGTGGCAGATCCCACCCTCGTGCACGACCACCGCCCGGCTGATCAGCGGGCGCAGCGGCCCCAGCTCGTGGGCGACGAGCAGCACGGTGCCGCCGTCGGCGACGAATCCGCGCAGCGCGGTGGCGAACGCCTCCTGGCTGGCGGCGTCGACCCCGGCGGTCGGCTCGTCGAGCACCAGCAGCTCCGGTCGGCCGGCGAGGGCCCGGGCGATCAGGGTGCGCTGCTGCTGGCCGCCGGAGAGGGTGGCGACCGGGTCGGCGGCCCGGTCGGCGAGCCCTACCGCGCGCAGCGCCGCCTCGACCGCCTCCCGGTCGGCGCGCCCCGGCGGGCGGAGCACGCCCCGGCGGGCCAGCCGGCCGGAGGCGACCACCTCGCCGACCGTGGCCGGTACGCCGCCGCCCGCACCGAGCCGCTGCGGGACGTACCCGATGCGCCGCCACTGCCGGAACCGGCGCAGCGGGGTGCCGAACAGCTCGACGGCACCGGCGGTCAGGGGGACCAGTCCGAGCGCGGCGCGGATCAGGGTGGACTTGCCGGAGCCGTTGGCCCCCAGGACGGCGACCACCTCGCCGGCGGTGACGGTGAGCGAGACGTCCCGCAGCACGGGCCGGCCGTCGTAGCCGACCACCCCGTGCGTGACGCCGATGACAGGTGCGTTCACGAGCAGCTCAACGCCGTCCGCAGGGTCTGCAGGTTGGTACGCATCACCGAAAGGTAGTCCCCGCCGGAGTCGCTCGACAGCCCTTCGATCGGGTCCAGCACCGCGGTCTTCGCGCCGACCTCCGCGGCGATGGTCTCGGCGACCTTCGGGCTGACCAGCGTCTCGAAGAAGATCGTGGTGGCCTTGTGCTCCCGGGCCTCCTCGGCGACCTCGGCCAGCCGCTGCGGGCTGGGCTCGTTCTCCGGGCTGAGACCGGTGATGCCGACCTGCTCCAGCTGGTAGCGCTCGGTGAGGTAGCCGAACGCGGTGTGGCTCACCACGATCTCCCGCCGCTGGCAGGTCTTCAGCCCGGCGGCGAACTCGGCGTCGAGCTTCTCCAGTTCGCCGCGGAGCGCCCCGGCCCGGGCGGTGTAGTCCGCGGCCCGGTCCGGATCGGCCCGGCCGAGCCGCTGGGCGAGCTGGTCGCCGACGGCGGCCAGCCGGGTCGGGTCGAGCCAGAGGTGGGGGTCGAGAGCGCCGGCCGGCTCCTCGGCGTGACCGGCCTCACCCTCGTGCTCGTGGCCGCCGGCTGCGGCGGTCAGCAGCGGCTGGACGGTCGCCACGTCGAAGGCGCGGTCGGCGGCGTTCTGGTCCACCGCCTCGTCCACGTTCGGCTGGAAGCCCTTGAGGTAGACGACCAGCTCCGCCTCGGTGACCTGCCCGACCTGGCGCGGGTTGAGCTCCAGGTCGTGCGGCTCGGCGCCCGGCTTGGCCAGGTTGGTCACGGTGACCGCGTCGCCGCCGATCCGCTGGGCGAGGAACTGCAGCGGGTAGAAGGCGGCCACCACGTCGACCCGCTGCGGGTCGGCGTCCGCCCCGCCGGGCGAGCAGGCGGCGAGGCCGCCGAGGGCGAGCAGGGCGGTGGCGGCGGCCAGGGCGCGCGGAGCGGAGCGGATGGTCATGTCATTAACTGTCCGTGACAACGGAAATGATTGTCAAAAACGCATGAGTGCATGTCAGATCAGCTTGGCCAGCGCGACCGCGACCAGCAGGGTCAACATCACCAGCCGGATCATCCGGGTCTGCGGCGCCTGCACCGGCCAGGTGGTGGCCAGCAGCCAGGTCAGCCCCGCGGCGAGGACCAGCAGCAGCACCCCGCCCACCGGCCCGGGCGCGAAGAGCGCCACCAGCACCACCGCCAGCGTGGCGAGGAACACCGACGTCGGGTTGACCCGGGCCAGCCGGACCAGCAGAGGGCTCTGCGTACGCTGCATCCCACAGACTCTACGAGGAGGACGCCGGTGCTGGTGACCAACCGGTTCGTGGTCGAGGTGGATGTCGCCGACGACTTCGTCGCCCGGGCGCACGCCGCCCTCGCCGCGCTCGCCGCCCGCCCCGGCTACCTGCGCGGCGAGCTGCTGCGCGCCCTCGACGACCCGGCCCACTGGTGCCTGCTCACCGAGTGGGAGTCGGTCGGGGCGTACCGGCGGGCGCTGGGCGGGTTCGACGTCAAGATCGCCGCGGTGCCGCTGCTGGCCGAGTCGCTCGACGAGCCGTCCGCGTACGAGACGCTGGCCGCCGCCGCTCCCGGCGGCGAGGTGGTGGTGGCCACCAGTGATCGGGCCGCGAGTCCGCACCGCTGAACCGGCGGGCACTACCCTGCAGTCATGACCGCACCCGGCCCGGCAGCCCCACCGCCGTACCCCGCGACGCCTACTACCGGGCGCTGGTGCGCAAGGAGTACGGCGCGGCGTACGACAAGCTCTGCGACGACGCGCAGCGACGCGAGTCCCGGGCGGAGTTCGCCCAGCGGGTCGCCGACGAGCCGGCGGTCGCCACCTACCGGGTGGGTGACGTCGATCCCAACGCGCTGACCGTGCCGGTGGACGTCACCTTCAGCGGTGGCTTCCGGGACACCCAGCAGGTCACCCTCGCGCCGGACCAGCAGACCGGCGGCATGGAGGTCTGCGGGGTCAACTGACCCGTGGCGAGTATTCTGCTGGGCTCGGGACGCCGCTGGTCGTACCGTTGTCCCGAACTGTTCGTTCCGTCCACATCACGTCCCCGCCGACCGCCAGCCGGCGTAGGAGGAAACATGCCAGCCGACCGTATCGACGCCGTTGTCAGCCTCGCCAAGCGCCGAGGCTTCGTCTTCCCCTCCAGCGAGATCTACGGGGGCACCCGCTCGGCGTGGGACTACGGTCCGCTCGGCGTGGAGCTCAAGGAGAACGTCCGCCGGCAGTGGTGGAAGACCATGGTGCAGCAGCGCGACGACGTCGTCGGCCTGGACTCCGCGGTCATCCTGGCCCGCAAGGTCTGGGAGGCCTCCGGCCACATCGCCGAGTTCGTCGACCCGCTCACCGAGTGCCAGTCGTGCCACAAGCGGTTCCGCGCCGACCACCTGGAGGAGGCGTACGCCGAGAAGCACGGCAAGCCGCTGACCTCGCTGTCCGAGCTGAACTGCCCGAACTGCGGCAACAAGGGCACCTTCACCGAGCCGAAGATGTTCAACGGCCTGATGAAGACCTACCTCGGCCCGGTGGAGAGCGACGAGGGCCTGCACTACCTGCGTCCGGAGACCGCCCAGGGCATCTTCGTCAACTACAAGAACGTGGAGACGGTCGCCCGCAAGAAGCCGCCGTTCGGCATCGCGCAGACCGGCAAGTCGTTCCGCAACGAGATCACCCCGGGCAACTTCATCTTCCGCACCCGCGAGTTCGAGCAGATGGAGATGGAGTTCTTCGTCGAGCCGGGCTCCGACGAGCAGTGGCACGAGTACTGGCTCCAGGAGCGCTGGAACTGGTACCTCGACCTGGGCCTGTCGGCGGACAACCTGCGCCTGTACGAGCACCCCAAGGAGAAGCTCTCCCACTACTCGAAGCGCACCGTCGACATCGAGTACCGGTTCCAGTTCGGCGGCAGCGAGTTCGCCGAGCTGGAGGGCATCGCCAACCGGACCGACTTCGACCTCTCCACGCACAGCAAGCACTCCGGCGTCGACCTGTCCTACTTCGACCAGACGAAGCAGGAGCGCTGGATGCCGTACGTCATCGAGCCGGCCGCCGGCCTCACCCGCGCGGTGCTGGCGTTCCTGCTCGAGGCGTACGACGAGGACGAGGCGCCGAACACCAAGGGCGGCGTGGACAAGCGCACCGTGATGCGCTTCGACCCGCGGCTGGCGCCGGTCAAGGTGGCGGTGCTGCCGCTGTCCCGCAACGAGGCGCTCTCGCCGAAGGCGAAGGGCCTCGCCGCGCAGCTGCGCAAGCGCTGGGTGGTCGAGTTCGACGACTCGCAGGCGATCGGCCGCCGCTACCGCCGCCAGGACGAGATCGGCACCCCGTTCTGCGTGACCGTCGACTTCGACACCCTCGACGACGACGCGGTGACCGTGCGGAACCGGGACACCATGGCCCAGGAGCGGGTCGCGCTGGACCAGGTCGAGCGCTACCTGATCGAGCGCCTGCCGGGCTGCTGAACCGACCGCGCCGACGGCCCCGCCCCCGACCAGGGGCGGGGCCGTCGCCGTCGATGGCCCCTCGGCCGGCGGTTGCGCCCACCCGGTGGTTGAGCCGGGCATGATCTCGTGCGAGCATTCCCGGCGTTGAATCTCATCACGGGGGTGTCTGCATGACGCGCGCGTCGCAACAGGACAACGACCACGACCCGAAGCGGCGCCGCCTGCTGCGCCGCGCCGCCACGGTCGCCGCCACCACGGCCGGCGCCGGCGTCGTCGCCGCGGTGGCCGCGCCCGGCACCGCCCAGGCCGCGGCGGGCGACAGCCTGATCATGGGTACGACGAACGAGGCCGGCGGGGCCAGCACCACCCTCACTCACACCGACACCCCGCTGGTGCTGGCCAACCCGGCCGGCGCGCCGCTGCGGCTGGTGCCGAGCTCCGGCCTCTACCCGCACGTGCTCGACTCCGAGCCCGGCACCGTGGCGATGGACGACCAGGGCGACCTCTTCGTCCGGGCGGGCACCGGCGCCAACCCCAGCAACGGCTGGGCGTGGACCAGCGAGTGGGCCACCACCTCGGTCGCCGTTCCGCCGACCCGGATCCTCGACACCCGCGACGCCAACCTGCGGCGCAACATCGTCTCCGGCTCGCTGGACTCGCTCAGCCGGCTCCAGCCGGGCGTGCCGATCGTGCTCGCCCTCGACTCGTACGTCCGCGACGGCTACGCCATCAAGGGCAACGTCACGGTGGTCGGGATGACCGGCGCCGGCGTGCTCACCGTCTGGGGCAGCGGCACCAAGCCCACCGCCTCCACGGTCAACTGGGCGACCGCCGGCACGATCCTGTCCAACTTCCTCTTCACCGAGCTGGGCGCCTTCGGGGCGTACCGCAGCGTGCTGACCCTCCAGGCCACCTCGTCGCCGACCCACGCGATCGTCGACATGACCAGCCTGCTGGTCGGCCACCCGAGCCAGGTCCTGCTCGGCGGCGGGGCGTAGGTGACCCGGCCGCTGCCGGCCCGCCCCGACCGCCGTTCGTCGCAGACCGCCAACCCATGACACGGGGGAATGAGATGACTTCGTCCGAACCCGACCGCTCCGCCTCGCGGCGTACCCTGCTGCGGCGGGCCGCCGTGACCGGCGGGGCGGCCGTCGCCGCCACCGCCGTCGCCGCGGCGAACGCCGCCCCGGCCAGCGCCGCCCCCGGTGAACCGGTCGTGCTGGGCGCGCCGAACAGCGGCGGCAGCACCACGGTGACCAGCACCGCCGGCAACGGCGCGGCCACCCTCGTCGTGCAGAACGACGCCGGCCCCGCGCTCCTGCTGAAGCGCTCGGAGTCGAAGCTGCCGGTGCTGCCCGGCTCGCTGGAGTCGACCACCCTCGGCCTCGGGGCCGCCGGCACCGACTCCGGCGGCGTGGTGCGCCGCTACGAGACCTTCACCACGGCGAACGCCACCATGCTGGTGCCGATCCCGCCGACCCGGGTGCTCGACACCCGCACCGCCGCCGGCCGGGCCCGGCTCCTCGAAGGCGCCGGGCAGATCGACTCGCAGGGCCGCGCGGTCGCCGGCGCCTGGCTGCTGGTGCACCTCGACGGCATCGTCGAGTACGGCGACGGCCTGATCGGCAACGTGACCGTGGCCAAGACCGAGAAGGGCGGCTTCGCCACCGTCTACGGCCGTGACCCCGCTCCGGCCGCCTCCACCATCAACTGGTGGGGGGCCGGCCAGCTGCTCTCCAACGGCGTGATCACCCAGGTCGGCGCCTGGTCGACCGCGAACGGCGACTTCTACCCGGACACCGTCGCCATCTGGGTGCAGAAGAGCGCCAGCGCGATCATCCTCGACGTGACCGGTCTGCTGGTGTTCCACCCGGAGTCCGCCGTCATCAACAACCCGAGGCGCCTGACCGCCGACTCGGGCACCAGCGGCGTCCGCGCCGACGCGATCAAGGCCACCGCCGAGCGCGCTGACCGGGAGGTGCAGCCCCGTGCGTGAGACCGAGGAGACCACCAGCATGAGCACCGACGAGACGTCGTCGACCACCCGCCGCCGGATCATCAAGGCCGGTGTCGCCGCGGGCGCCGGCGTCGGCGCGGCGGCCGTCGTGGCCACCCCGGCCGCCGCCGATCCGGGGCAGCCGGTGCTCATCGGGGCCACCAACGATGCGGGGGCCACCGAGACCGTGCTGCGCGGCGGTTCCGCGCTGGCCCCGGCGCTGACCGTCGACGCGCCGAGCACCCGGCCGCCGCTGGTGCTGACCCCCACCCCGTCCGCGGACATCCCGCAGGAGCTGCCGACCGGCTCCCTCGCGGTCACCCCCTCCGGCGAACTGGTGATCGGCGGCAAGGGCGGGACCCGCGCGTACGTCAACACCTCGCGGTGGGCGAACCGGACCATGGCCGTCGCGCCGAAGCGGATCCTGGACACCCGTTCGATCTCCAGCTACAGCGCCCACGTGGTCAGCGCCACCTCGGTGGTGACCTCGGGCAAGCTGAACGCCAACCAGGTCATCCACCTGACGGTCAAGAACGTGCCGCCGGCGCTGGCCGAGCGGGCCACCGCGGCGTACGTCAACATCACCGTGGCCGGCACGGTCTCCGCCGGGGTGCTGACCGCGTACAGCTCGTCGATCGCCAAGCCGCAGACCTCGTCGCTGAACTGGTGGGGGCCCAACCAGATCCTCTCCAACCTGGTCGAGGTGCAGCTCGGGTCCTACAACGGCAACCAGCTCGCGTTCGCCCTGCACGTCAGCAGCGCGACGTCGGTGATCGTGGACGTCTCGGGCCTGATCCTGGCCAGCCCGGGCACGTACTGACCCGGACGTCGGTCGCCGTCGCGGTGCGAGTTCGCTCACCATCGCGGCGGCGACCGGCCACCGGAGGCCGGGCCACCGCGCCGGGCATGGGATTCTTGGGTACGTGACCAGTCCCGCTACCTCCGTCGCGCTCCGCCCGCTCACCCTCGGGCGATACCAGGTGTGGCCGCCGGTGGTGCTCGCCCCGATGGCCGGCATCACCAATGTCGGCTTCCGGCAGCTCTGCCGGGAGCAGGGCGGCGGCATCTACGTCTGCGAGATGATCACCACCGTCGCGCTGGTCGAGCGGAACCCGAAGACGCTGCGCATGATCGCCTTCGGGGCGGACGAGCAGCCGCGCAGCCTCCAGCTCTACGGCACCGACCCGGAGACGACCGCCGCGGCGGTGCGGATCGTGGTCGAGAAGAACCTCGCCGACCACATCGACCTCAACTTCGGCTGTCCCGTGCCCAAGGTGACCCGCAGGGGCGGGGGCGCCGCGCTGCCGTGGCGGCGGCGGCTCTTCGCCCGGCTGGTGAAGGCCGCGGTGGACGCCGCCGCGCCCGCCGGCGTGCCGGTCACCGTGAAGATGCGCAAGGGCATCGACGACGACCACCTGACGTACGTGGAGGCCGGCCTGGCCGCGCAGGACGCGGGGGTGGCGGCGGTGGCCCTGCACGGGCGTACGGCCGCGCAGCGCTACTCGGGCACCGCCGACTGGGACGCCATCGCCACCCTGAAGCAGGCCCTCGACGTGCCGGTGCTCGGCAACGGCGACATCTGGGAGGCTGACGACGCGCTGCGGATGGTGTCGCACACCGGCGTGGACGGGGTGGTGATCGGCCGGGGCTGCCTGGGCCGGCCCTGGCTCTTCGCGGACCTGGAGGCCGCCTTCGACGGCCGCCCCGAGCGGCGGCTGCCCACCCTCGGCGAGGTCGCGCAGACCATGCGCCGGCACGCCGAGCTGCTGGTGGACCAGTTCACCGCCGGTTCGCGTACCCCGGCGCGGGGCGAGCGGGACGGCTGCACCGATTTCCGCAAGCACGTCGCCTGGTACCTCAAGGGCTTCCCCGTCGGCAGCGAGCTGCGCCGCGACCTGGCGATGATCGAGAGCCTGGCGCAGCTCGACGACCTGCTCGGCAAGCTGGACCCGACCGAGCCGTTCCCGGTGGCCACGCTCGGGCAGCCGCGGGGCCGGACGAACTCGCCGGGCAAGGTGTTCCTGCCCGACGGCTGGCTGGCCAGCCGGGACGACGACACCGTGCCCGAGGGCGCCGAGCTGGCCGACTCCGGCGGCTGACCGCCGCTGCTCCGCCGAAGCCGCCCGGACGCGGACACGACGAAGGGCCGGCCCCCGGGTGGGGGCCGGCCCTTCTCGTCGTCGGCGGACGGGTCAGGCCGCCACGGCGGCGTAGCCGCGGGTGGCGATCCAGTCGGCCAGGTTGTCCACGCTCATCCGGTAGGACGCCTGGGCGGCGTCGGCCGAGTCGGCGATGGTGACGACGTTCCCGCCCTCGCGGTAGCCGATGACGCTGATGTAGTGGCCGTTTTCGAAGGAGTGGGTGAGGCCGTCGGTGTCGGTGGCGGTGCCGGCGACGTTGGCGACCACGGCCCGGCCGTCGTCGACGGTGCGGACGATGTCGGTACGCAGCTTGTCGGTCTGCTCCCGATCGGCCCGGTTCTCGCGGATCTCGACGCTGCGGTAGACCTTCTTGCCGGTCTCCCTGTTCAGCACCGGGGTGATGTCGTGGATGGAGTCGGTGCCCGCCTCGGTGGTGCCCATCTCCCTGGCCATGGCGTGGACGTCGACGTCCTTGCCCTGCACGGACAGGGCGTTGCGGGTGGCCGAGGGGCCGCAGTAGTAGAAGTTCGGCTGGGCCGCGTAGCGCATGTTCAGCTCGCGCTCGCCGTGCGACGGGCGGTCGTTCTTCGCCGACGCGGTGGCCTGGCCGGTGGTGGGCGACTCGGCACCGGCGGTGGCGAGCTGGCCGGCGACGGCGCCGGTGCAGATGAGGCCGGCAGCGGTCAGGGCGGTCTTGCGGATCAGATCGGTACGCATGATCGGTGCTGCCTCTCTGGTCGGGGGTACGCGGCGCAGCGCGGAGGGCGCGGTGCCGCAGGGGAAGTCAGCAGAGATTGACCCGGCGATCAGCGGGACCTGCTCGGGCGTCCGGCGGAATGCAACCGGCCCCGGCCGCCAGGCATTCCATCGGGCCGGCCCGAGACCGTTCCGGCGCGGGGGAGCGCCGAACGCACGCGAGTTACAACGCCCCCACCCCCACCACCCATTCCGCCACCGGAACCGCCCACCGCGCCAGCACAGGTCACGCCAGCCCCAACCGGACATACCGCCCACCGGCCCCAACCCGACGGCCTGGCCCCGCCCCCTCCGCCTCGGTGATCAAGAAGTTTGCGTCAGAAACACGCGCCGCACAGACGCAAACTTCTTGATCACCGGCCGAGGCGGGCTTGTTGGGAGGCCGATCCGGCCAGGGGGGCCTGGCGGGGAGGAAGATCCGGCCCGGCGGGGCTGGTAGGAGGTCGATAGGGGAGATCTTGGACAGTTGCCGTTCGAGCGGAACGGCAACTGTCCAAGATCTGCAGGGGTCTAGCACCCGGAGGGCGGATCGTCCGGGTTTGGGGTGCCGGAGCGGGATGGATCACCGGCTCCGCTGCCACCTCCAGGCGGGGTGTCGGCGCCGTCCGGCTCGGCCGGCCAGGGGATCTCCGGGGCGCGGTGGTAGGTGATGCCGGCGGTGGCCCAGCGCGGACCGTGGCCGGCGAGGCGCTCCCGGAATCCGGTCCAGTCGTGCGTGGTCCGGGGCGACCAGCCCAGCTCGGCGATGGCGGGCAGTCGGGGAAGGAGCATGAACTCGATCTCCGCCAGCGTGGTCACCGACTCGGTCCAGAGCGGCGCCTCGACGCCCAGCACGGCGTCGGCCGGTACGCCGGTGACGTGCGTGCCCGGGTCCCAGTCGTACGCGCGCCGCACGTCGATCAGCCCGGCCCAGTCGTGCCCGATAGGGGTGTCCGGGGCGTACTTCATGTCCAGGTAGGCGTGGTTGCCGGGGGAGAGGATCAGGCGGGCACCCCGGCGTACCGCCTCGGCGGTCACCGGGTCCGTGCCGTCGGTGCCCCACCACTGGAGCACCCGCCCGTCGGCGTGCCCGGCCGGAGCGATCTGGTGCCACCCGACGACCCTCTTGCCGGTGTCGGCGACGATCCGCTGGGCCCGCTCCACGAACCCGGTGTACGCCTCGCCCTTCACCTTGAACGCCTCGTCGCCGCCGATGTGCAGCCACGGGCCGGGAGTCAGGGCGGCCACCTCGCCGAGCACGTCGGCGACGAAGTCGTACGTCCGCTCGCCGGCCGGGTCGACGTAGCTGAAGCCGACCTCGGTGCCGGTGTACGGCGGCGGTGCGACGCGGTCCGGCGCCAGCTCCGGGTACGCGGTCAGCGCCGCGTTGGTGTGGCCGGGCAGGTCGATCTCCGGCACGACGGTCACGTGCCGGCGGGCGGCGTACCGGACGATCCGCCGGTAGTCCGCGGCGGTGTAGAAACCGCCCGCGCCGCCGCCCACCTCGGTGGCGCCGCCGACGGTGGCGAGCGCGGGCCAGGAGTCGACGGCGATCCGCCAGCCCTGGTCGTCGGTGAGGTGCAGGTGCAGGTGGTTGAGCTTGTACCGGGCCAGGTGGTCGATCACGCGCAGTACGTCGGCGACGCCGAAGAAGTGCCGGGAGACGTCGAGCATCGCGCCCCGGTACGTGAAGCGCGGACGGTCGACGATCTCGCCGCCGGGCACCACCCAGCGCGCGGCCACCGGGGACGCGCTCTCGATCGCCGCCGGCAGCAGTTGCCGCAGCGTCTGCACCCCGTGGAACAGGCCGGCGGCCCGCTCGGCGCTGATCCGCACCTCGGTGGGGGTGACGGTCAGGCGGTAGCCCTCGTCGGCGAGCGCGTCCGCGCCCACCGCGTCGTGCGCGGCGTCCCGCGGACGGGGTACGCCGGCGGGTGCCACCGCGGCGGCCAGGGTGAGCACCAGCGGGCCGTCGGTCGCGGTGGCCTCGACCACGACCGGCAGCGGGTATCCGGTGGCCGGTCGCAGCAGTTCGGCGAGCTGTTCGGCCACGTCCCGGGCGTCCGGGTCCGGGCCGACCCGGACGGCCGCGTCGGCGGGGAGAGTGAAATCGGCCGCCGGATCCGGCCGGACCTGCTCCGGGGCCGGCACCACGTCGGCGAGCCGGACCGGTGCGGGCGGGGCGAGTAGCTCTCCGGCGGTCAGTTCGGCGGCCCGGGCCAGCTCGGCGGCGGCCGGGCGGTGGGTGGGGAGGCCGACGTGGCCGAGCGGTTCCGGGCCGGTCGCGGCGCTGGTGGAGCCGCGCTCCGGGCTGGTGGACGGGGTGGGCGGCACGGCGGCGGCTCCGGGGTGTATTTGCGGCGGATATGGCAAAGGTCAGGTTGAGCAGAACCGGTGCCGTTCAAGAGTAGAGGAGGGGCCGGAATTGCGTGATCGTGCGCGTGGAAGCGTTCCCAGAAACCGCCACGAACGCGGATAGTCGTGATAGCTGTGCCTATTGTCACCGAACGGTCCCAGGCCACCCGATGTTCGCTTAACCTTCGCCCACCGATCGGTGCTGACACCGGGATTACCGGCGGTCCGCCCCGGGGTAAGAGGCAACTGAACCTTCGTTAAGTGTCAATTCCGGCGCGCGTGGGAGGCTCTGGTGGCAGCGCAAGAGACGGTCGATCACAAGTACGTCTACGACTTCGCCGAGGGCAACAAGGAGCTCAAGGAGCTGCTGGGCGGCAAGGGGGCCAACCTCGCCGAGATGACCAATCTCGGGCTGCCGGTCCCGCCCGGCTTCACCATCACCACCGAGGCGTGCAAGGCGTACCTGGCCACCGGCCGCGAGCCGGACGGGCTGGCGGACCAGATCGAGACCCACCTGGAGTCGCTGGAGCGCCAGATGGGCCGCCGGCTCGGCGACCCGCAGGACCCGCTGCTGGTCTCCGTACGCTCCGGTGCCAAGTTCTCCATGCCCGGCATGATGGAGACCGTCCTCAACGTCGGCCTCAACGACCGCAGCGTCGTCGGACTCTCCAACCAGGCCGGCGGCAACGACCGGTTCGCCTGGGACTCGTACCGCCGGCTGATCCAGATGTTCGGCAAGACGGTCTGCGAGGTGCCCGGCGAGGAGTTCGAACACGCCCTCGACGAGGCCAAGCGCGCCAAGGGCACCACCAACGACCTGGACCTCGACGCCGACGACCTGCGCGGGCTGGTCGACGCGTACAAGAGCATCTTCCTCAAGCACACCGGCCGGGACTTCCCCCAGGAGCCGCGCGAGCAGCTCGACCTGGCTATCCGCGCGGTCTTCGAGTCGTGGAACGCCGAGCGGGCCGTGCTCTACCGCCGCCAGGAGCGCATCCCGGCCGACCTCGGCACCGCGGTCAACGTGGTGACCATGGTCTTCGGCAACCTCGGCCCCGACTCCGGCACCGGTGTCGCCTTCACCCGCGACCCGGGCAGCGGCGCGCAGGGCATCTACGGCGACTACCTGGCCAACGCCCAGGGCGAGGACGTCGTCGCCGGCATCCGCAACACCGTTCCGTTGCAGGAGCTGGAGCGGCTGGACAAGAAGTCCTACGACGAGCTGCTCGGCATCATGGCCCGGCTGGAGGAGCACTACAAGGACCTCTGCGACATCGAGTTCACCATCGAGCGCGGCAAGCTCTGGATGCTCCAGACCCGGGTCGGCAAGCGCACCGCCGCCGCCGCGTTCGTCATCGCCGGTCAGCTCGTCGACGAGGGCCTGATCGACCTGGACGAGGCGCTGCACCGGGTCAACGGCGCGCAGCTGGCGCAGCTGATGTTCCCCCGGTTCCGGCTCGACCACGAGTTCGAGCCGGTGGCCAAGGGCATCGGCGCATCGCCCGGCGCGGCGTCCGGCAAGGTGGTCTTCACCTCCGCCCGCGCGGTCGAGCTGGCCGCCGAGGGAGAGTCGGTGATCCTGGTCCGCCGGGAGACCAACCCCGACGACCTCAACGGCATGATCGCCGCCCAGGGCATCCTTACCTCCCGGGGCGGCAAGACCAGCCACGCCGCCGTGGTGGCCCGGGGCATGGGCAAGACCTGTGTCTCCGGCGCCGACGACATCGAGGTGAACGTGCCGGCGAAGCGGTTCACCGTGGCCGGGCAGACCGTGACCGAGGGCGACGTCGTATCCATCGACGGCACCACCGGCAAGGTCTACCTCGGCGAGGTGCCGGTCATGCCGTCCGAGGTGGTGCAGTACTTCGAGGGCAGCCTCGACCCGGAGCACGTCGACAACGCGCTGGTCCGGGCCGTACACCGGATCATGTCCCACGCCGACGCCAAGCGGCAGCTGGCGGTCCGCACGAACGCCGACACCGGGGCCGACGCGGCGCGGGCGCGGCGCTTCGGCGCCGAGGGCATCGGCCTGTGCCGCACCGAACACATGTTCCTCGGCGACCGGCGGGAGCTGGTCGAGAAGCTGATCCTGGCCCGCACCGACGACGAGCGGGAGTCGGCGCTCGCCGCGCTGCTGCCCCTGCAGCGCGACGACTTCAAGGAGATCTTCCGGGAGATGGACGGCCTGCCGGTCACCGTCCGGCTGATCGACCCGCCGCTGCACGAGTTCCTGCCCCCGCTGGAGCAGCTCGCGGTCAACGTCGCCGTCGCGCAGGAGCGCGGCGAGGACGTGGCCAAGGAGGAGGCGCTGCTCGCCGCCGTGCGGCGGATGCACGAGGAGAACCCGATGCTGGGCCTGCGCGGCGTCCGCCTCGGCCTGGTCATCCCCGGTCTCTTCGCCATGCAGGTGCGGGCCATCGCGGAGGCCGCCGTATCGGTCACCCGCGACGGGGCGGTCGCCAAGCCGGAGATCATGGTCCCGCTGGTCGGCGCGGTGCAGGAGCTGGAGACGGTACGCGCCGAGGCCGAGAAGATCATCGCGGAGGTGGTCGGGGACAGCGGCGTCGAGGTGCTGATCGGCACCATGATCGAGGTGCCCCGGGCCGCGCTGACCGCCGGTCAGATCGCCGAGGCGGCGCAGTTCTTCTCCTTCGGCACCAACGACCTGACCCAGATGGCCTGGGGCTTCTCGCGCGACGACGTCGAGGGCGCCTTCTTCTGGCGCTACCTGGAGCTGGGCATCTTCGGCATCTCGCCGTTCGAGTCCATCGACCGTGACGGCGTGGGCCGGCTGGTCCGGATCGCCGCGGAGGAGGGCCGGGCGGCCCGGCCGGAGCTGAAGCTCGGCGTCTGCGGCGAGCACGGCGGCGACCCCGACTCGGTGCACTTCTTCCACGAGGTGGGCCTGGACTACGTCTCCTGCTCGCCGTTCCGGGTGCCGGTGGCCCGGCTGGAGGCCGGCCGGGCGGCCGTCGAGACCGACGGCTCCGACAGCCGCTGACCGCACCACCGACGGCGGCTCCGGGGTGTCCCCCGGAGCCGCCGTCGTCGTCGGTGGGTGTGGGGCGCGCCCTACCGCGGCGGGCGCCGCCAGGTCGATCCCGGCCGCCGGCGGGCCAGCGCCGGCAGCGGGGTACGCGCGGCGAGCGCGCCGTGCACCGTCGGCACCGGGGTCGCGCCCACGCCGACCCGCTGCGAGTCGAACGCCGAGCCGGCCCGCTCGGCCACCGCCCGTGCCTCCTCGTGCAGCGCGTCCAGGTCGGTGCCCGCCCCGGTGACCAGGGTGAGCAGCGCGTGCCGCCCGGCCGGGTAGGTGACCACGCAGCCGGTCGCGGTGCGCACCACCGACTCCCGGAAGCCGCCGCCGCGCACCGTCTGGGCGACCTGCTGCCCGACCCCGAAGCCCACCGCGGCGAGGGCGGCCAGGTGGGTGGCGTCCGTGGCCGGCAGGTCGCTGGAGATGAGCATCCCGTCCCGCCCGGCCAGCACCGTCCCGGTGACCTCCGGGCGGCGTCGGCGCAGCCCCCGCAGCTCCGTGTCCAGCACCGTGTCAACGTGCACGAGCGTCTCCCCGTTCGTCGCGTACCGGTCGGCGGTGTCACGTACCGCTCCCGGCACGTTACCGAAGGCCACGCCGCCCCCGCGATCCCGTGACCGTCGGCGATCGGCCGACAACTGTCGACTGATCGGCGGTTGCGGACCCGCGATCCGCCCTTCGCCGCCGCGCCTGCCGGCCGGGTCCGGCGTAACCTGAGCTCCCGCGGGGAATTGCGTACGACCGGCGAAGGGTGACCGCATGACCAGCGTCTGGGAGAGCGTGACCGTCGATGCCCGGGACCCGTCCCGGCTGGCCCACTGGTGGGCCGAGGCGCTGGGCTACCAGGTGGTCGCGGAGAAACCGGACGAGGTGGAGATCCGCCAGTCCCGCGACCGGCTGCCCGGCATCGTCTTCGTCCCGGTCGCCGAGGGCAAGGAGACCAAGAACCGCCTCCACCTCGACCTGCGCCCGGCCGACCAGGAGGCCGAGGTCGAGCGGCTGGTCGACATGGGGGCCCGGCACGTCGACGTCGGCCAGGGCGACGCCTCGTGGACGGTGCTCGCCGACCCGGAGGGCAACGAGTTCTGCGTGCTGCGGCAGCAGGGCTGAGGGGTGCGGGACGCCGACCGGGCCGGCCCCTGGGACGCGGCCGACGCGCGGCGTCGGGTCGACGAGGCGCCGAAGGACACCGGCTACGGCCGGTCGCCGTACGAGCGGGACCGGGCCCGGGTGCTGCACTCGGCGGCCTTCCGGCGGCTCGCCGCCAAGACCCAGGTGCACGTCGCCGGCACCGACGACTTCCTGCGTACCCGGCTGACGCACTCGCTGGAGGTGGCCCAGATCGCCCGGGAGATGGGCGCCCGGCTGGGCTGCGATCCGGACGTGGTGGACACCGCCGGGCTCGCCCACGACCTGGGCCACCCGCCCTTCGGGCACAACGGCGAGGACGCCCTCGATCGGCTCGCCGCGTCGTGCGGAGGGTTCGAGGGCAACGCCCAGACGTTGCGCGTGCTGACCCGGCTGGAGGCCAAGGTGATCGGCCCGGACGGCGCACCGGCCGGGCTCAACCTCACCCGGGCCTCGCTCGACGCGGTCGGCAAGTACCCGTGGCCCCGGCAGCCGGGGCGGCGCAAGTTCGGGGTGTACGCCGACGACCGGCCGGTCTTCGACTGGCTGCGCGAGGGCGTACCGCGGGGGGAGCCCGACCTCGGCGGCGGCCCGCCGGGCGGGGCGCGGCGCTGCCTGGAGGCCCAGGTGATGGACTGGGCCGACGACGTCGCCTACTCGGTGCACGACGTGGAGGACGGCATCCACGGCGGGTACCTCTCGCTGCGCCCCCTGCTCGACGACCCGGACGAGCGGGCCGCCCTCTGCGTGGACGTGGCCGACGTCTACTCCGGGGAGTCCCCGGCCGACCTCGGCGAGGTGCTGGTCGACCTGCTCGACGAGCCGGTGCTCGCCGCGCTCGCCGGCTACGACGGCAGTCACCGGTCGCAGGTCGCGCTGAAGGCCACCACCAGCGTGCTGACCGGCCGGTTCGTCTCCACCGTGGTGAGCGCCACCCGGGAGCGCTTCGGCCCGGGCCCGCACCGCCGGTACGCCGCCGACCTGGTGGTGCCGCGTCGCATCCGGGCCCAGTGCGCGCTGCTGAAGGGGATCGCCTGGCGCTACGTGATGAACCGGCCGGGCGCCGGTGCCCGGTACGACCGGCAGCGGGAGATCCTGACCCAGCTGGTCGGCGTGCTGGGTGACCGGGCGCCGGACGCGCTCGACCCGGTCTTCGCGCCGCTGTGGCGGGCGGCCGGAGACGACGCGGCCCGGCTGCGGGTGGTGGTCGACCAGGTGGCGTCGCTCACCGATCCGGCGGCGGTGGCCTGGCACGATCGGCTCGTCCGGACCTGAGGCGGTCGGCCCGCCCGGGTGCCAGGAATGAACTTAGGCTAGCCTAAGTGACATGACGGAGCGCCCCAAGAAGGTCACGTCCGCCCGGGTCCTGCGAACCGAGCGGCCCACCCCGCACCTGATCCGCCTGATCCTCGGCGGGGAGGAGCTGACCGGGCTGCCGGTCGGGGAGTACACCGACCACTACATCAAGATCGTCTTCCTGTCGCCCGGGGTCGACCATCCGAGGCCGCTGGACCTGGCCGCGATCCGTCAGCAGCTGCCCCGGGAGCAGTGGCCCCGGCTGCGCGCGTACACCGTGCGCGCCTGGGACCCACGGGCCGGCGAGCTCACCGTGGACGTGGTGCACCACGGCGACGAGGGGCTGGCCGGGCCCTGGGCGGCCCGCCTGCGCCCCGGCGACGAGGTGCTCTTCACCGGCCCCGGCGGAGCGTACGCGCCGGACCCGACGGCGGACTGGCACCTGCTGGTGGGCGACGAGAGCGCCCTGCCGGCGATCGGCGCGGCGCTGGAGCGGCTGCCGGCCGGCGCCCCGGCGGCCGTCTTCGTCGAGGTCGACGGGCCGGCCGACGAGCAGCGCCTGGCCAGCGCGGGCGCGGTGGCGCTGACCTGGCTGCACCGGGGCGACCGGCCGGTCGGCGCGGCGCTGGTCGAGGCGGTCCGGGCGCTGGAGTTCCCGCCCGGCCGGGTGCACGCGTTCGTCCACGGCGAGGCCACCTTCGTCAAGGAGCTGCGCCGGCTGCTGCGCGTCGAGCGCGGGGTGCCCCGCGAGGCGCTCTCCATCTCCGGCTACTGGCGTCGCGGCATGGACGACGAGGGCTGGCGCTCCACCAAGGCGGACTGGAACCGCCAGGTCGAGGCCGAGGAGGCCGTGCAGGCCGTTCCGGCCGCCTGACCCCCTCTCCGGCGGGGGCGCTCGGGCGGTGGCGTCGTTCGCCACACGCCCGTGCCCCCGGCGGTGGATCGTCGGCCCGGCAGGGCAGGATGTACGCCGAGGGGGTGGCACATGGCTGGGCGGATCCGGGACGAGGACATCGCGCTGGTCCGGGAACGCACCTCGATCGCCGAGGTCATCTCCGACGCGGTGACCCTCAAGTCCGCCGGTGGCGGCAACCTCAAGGGCCTCTGCCCGTTCCACGACGAGAAGAGCCCGTCGTTCAACGTCTCGCCCGCCCGCAACGTCTGGTACTGCTTCGGCTGCGGGGCCGGCGGCGACGCGATCAAGTTCCTGATGGACGCCGAGCACCTCAGCTTCGTCGAGTCCGTCGAGCGGCTCGCCGCCCGCGCCGGCATCCAGCTGCGCTACGTCGAGAACGACAACTCGGCCCCGCGCCCCCGCCCGCAGCAGGGGCAGAAGCAGCGGCTGGTGGCCGCGCACGCCGCCGCCGTCGAGTTCTACCGGGCGCAGCTCACCACCGCCGGCGCCCGGCCGGCCCGGGAGTTCCTGGCCCAGCGGGGCTTCGACCGGGCCGCCGCCGAGCGGTACGGCTGCGGCTTCGCCCCGGACGGCTGGGACCTGCTCACCAAGCACCTGCGCCAGCAGGGCTTCACCCACGACGAGCTGGTCACCGCCGGGCTGTCCCGGCCGGCCCGCTCCGGCTCGCTGATCGACCGGTTCCGCCGCCGGCTGCTCTGGCCGATCCGCGACCTGGCCGGCGACGTGATCGGCTTCGGCGCCCGCAAGCTCTTCGAGGACGACGACGGCCCGAAGTACCTGAACACCCCCGAGACGCCGATCTACAAGAAGTCGCACGTCCTCTACGGCATCGACCAGGCCAAGCGGGAGATCGCCAAGCAGGGCAAGGTGGTCGTCGTCGAGGGCTACACCGACGTGATGGCCTGCCACCTGGCCGGCGTGCCGACGGCCGTGGCGACCTGCGGCACCGCCTTCGGCGCCGACCACATCGGGGTGCTGCGCCGGCTCCTGCTGGACACCGACGCGGTGGCCGGCGAGATCATCTTCACCTTCGACGGGGACGCCGCCGGCCAGAAGGCCGCGCTGCGCGCCTTCGAGGACGACCAGCGCTTCGTCGGGCGTACCTTCATCGCGGTCAGCCCCGACAACATGGACCCGTGCGAGCTGCGCCTGGCCAAGGGCGACCTGGCGGTGCGCGACCTGGTCGCCCGCCGCGAGCCGCTGGTCGACTTCGCGCTGCGCCACGTGCTCAACCGGTACGACCTGGACACCGTCGACGGCCGGGTGGAGGCGATGCGCCGCGCCGCCCCGCTGGTGGCGAAGATCAAGGACCGGGAGAAGCGCCCCGAGTACGTCCGCAAGCTCGCCGGTGACCTCGGCATGGAGATCGAGCCGGTGCAGCGCGCTGTGCTCGCCGCCGACGCGGCCCCGACCGCCGAGCGACGCGCGCCCGCGCCGGCCCGGTCGGCGGCCCCGCCCGAGCCGGCGGTGGACAGCCCGCAGTCGATGGTCGAGCGCGAGGCGTTGAAGCTGGCGCTGCAGGAGCCGGTGCTGGCCGGGCCGATGTTCGACGCGGTCGAGGCCCCGGAGTACCGGCACCCGGTGCACGCTGCGGTCCGCGCGGCGATCGCCGCGGCGGGCGGCGCCGCGGCCGCCGCCGGCGGCGCGGTCTGGATCGAGTCGGTCCGCGACGCCTGCGAGGATCTCGCCGCCCGGGCACTCGTCGGCGAGCTGGCCGTGGAGCCGCTGCGCATCGACGGCGAGCCCGACCCCCGGTACGTCTCGATCACCATGGCCCGGTTGCAGTGGGGCTCGGTCACCGCCCGGATCCGGGACCTGAAATCCAAGATCCAACGGGTCAACCCGGTGAACAACAAGGACGAGTACTTCGCCCTCTTCGGGGAACTGCTCTCGCTGGAGCAGCACGCGCGGGCGCTGCGCGAGCAGGCCGCGGGAGGACTGTGATGGGACTGTTCAGCCGCAAGCCGAAGCTGCCGCCCGCCGCCCGGCCCCCGCTCGCCGACGGCGAACGGGTGCTCGCCTGGGCCGTCGCCGGCAACGGCGAGGGCGACGGCGTGGTGGTGGCGAGCAACCTCGGGCTCTGGCTGCCCGGCCGGGGCCACCGCCTGGGCTGGCACGACATCCTCAAGGCCGTCTGGTCCGGCCGCGAGCTGACCGTCACCCCGGCCGAGCAGGTCGCCGAGCGGGACGGCTACCAGGTGGTGGCGGACTGCCCGGCCGAGACGTACCTGCTCGCCGACCCGGGTGACCTGCCGCACCAGGTACGGGCCCGGGTCACCCGCTCGGTGGCGTACTCCGCGCACCACCCGGTGCCCGGCGGCGCGGGCCGGGTCGCGGCCCGGCGGGTGGCCGGCGTGGACGGGCTGCACTGGACGGTCCGCCTCGACCCCGGCACCCCCGCCGACGACGACGCCGTGCTGGCCGAGACCGACCGGCTGGTCGCGGCCGCCCGCGCGGCGACCGCCCCCGCGGACGCCTGAACTCCGCTCACCCGCCCTGGTAGAAGCGCGCCGCGCCGGGATGCAGCGGGATCGGGTCGGTGCTCGACGCGCTCTGCCGGGTGAAGTTGCCCGCCTCCGGGTGCACCCCGATCAGGTCGCCCTGGTACGCGAAGAGCAACCGGGTCAGGTCGTACGCCAGCCCGTCCGGCATGTCCGCGTTGACTAGGATCATGTTCGACACCGTCACCGTGGGCGTGCCGGTCGGCGTGCCGTAGGCGTCCTTCGGCAGCTCGGCGGTGGTGTAGACCGAGCCGTACCGGGCGTTCAGCGGCTCGATCAGATCGCCGATCGGCAGCAGCGCGAACCTCCCCGGCGCGCTGGAGAGCAGGTCGGCGATGCCCGGGGTGGGCAGGCCGCCGGAGAAGAACATCGCGTCCAGCGTGCCGGCCCGCATCCGCTTGACCGTCTCCGGCAGCGACAGCGTGAACCGGCGGACGTCCCGGTCCGGGTCCATCCCCGCGGCGGTCAGCAGCCGCCCGGCGATGATGTCCGTGCCGGACTTCGGTGAACCCGTGGAGACCCGCTTGTCGCGCAGCCCGGCGAAGTCGGTCACCTTGGCGTCGACCCGGACGATCACGTGCGTGTAGTTGCTGTAGACCCGGGCCAGCGCCCGGACCGGCTGGGGCTGCCCGGCGAAGGCGCCCTGCCCGGTGACCGCGTCGGCCGCGGTGTCGGCGAGGCTGAAGGCGATCTCCATGTCCCCGCTGGCCAGCCGGGTGACGTTCTCCACCGAGGCGCCGGTCGGCTCGGCCCGCGCCTCGTACCCGGGCAGGTGGCGGCTGATCACGTCGGCGTAGCCCCCGCCGAGCTGGTAGTACACGCCGGTGGTGTTGCCGGTGGCCAGGAAGATCCGCCCACCGTGCCAGGACTGCGGCGGCGCGGGCGACTCGCCGCAACCGGCGACGAGGAGCGTGACCAGCAGGACGGCCAGCCACCGGGGCGGCCGGCCGGTCACGCCCGGACCGCCGGTTCCAGCGCCTCCGCCACCCGCTGCACCAGCGTCGCCGTCTCGAAGCCGATCTGACCCAGGTCGCAGCCCGGCGCGGCCAGCACCCCGAGCAGGGCCCGTTCGCCGACCGCCATCACCAGCATCACCCCGCCGTCCATGTCGACGATCTGCTGGCGTACCCGGCCCGCCGACATCAGCCGCGCGGCGCCGACGGTCAGGCTGGCCAGGCCGCTGATCACGGCGGCGAGCTGGTCCACCTGGTCGGGGGAGAGGTGGGGTGAGGAGGCCAGCCGGAGCCCGTCCTCGGAGACGGCCACGGCGTGCGACACGTCCGGGATCTGTTCGGCGAAGTTCGTCAGCAGCCAGTCCAGGCCGGCGGTCAGGGGTGCGGTCATCGGTGTCTCCCAATGGGTCTCGTCTGCTGGTTGCGTCGCATCGCGCTGGCCACCCCCTCGGCGAGCGCGGACAGCCGGGTCCGCACCACCTCCGGGTCGAGCAGGTCGTCCGCCGTCGGGGCCGGTGGGGTGTGCGCCAGCCCGGTCGGCAACTGGCTGCCCCGGGTCCGGCGCGGCAGCCCGGTGCCGGTGGCCACCACCGGGCCGGTCGATGACAGGCCGGTGCCGGCCTCGAGCGTCTCGGGGCCCCGGGTCACCGGCCCTCGGCCGGCGGCCGGAACGCGCGGACCGGGGCTGAGGACCGGCAACGTCACCGTGGGCGCGTGGTGGACGTCGGTCGGGTCGGGCCGGAACAGGCTGCCGCCGTAGGTCGTCGTCACCCGGGGCGCGGGCGCGCCGTTCGGCACGACCGTCGCCAGGGCCGGCGCATTCGCGTGGGGCCGGAACCAGGCCGTCGCCGAGGAGGGCTGGCGGGCCGGGACGGGGCGGCGGGCCACCGTCTCGACCCGGGTGAGCGCCGACTCGGGCACCTCGACCTGGGCCACCGTGCCGGTGCCGGTGTTGTGCAGCTGCACCCGGATGCCGTACCGGGCCGCCAGGTGGGCCACCACGTGCAGGCCCATGCTGCCGGCCGCGGCGCTGGAGAGCACCGCCGGGGCGAGCAGCCGTTCGTTGATCGCGGCGAGCCGGGCATCGCTGATGCCGATGCCGTGGTCGTGCACCCGCAGCGTGAGCCCGTCGACGGTACGGCGGCCGTCGACCTGCACCGGGGACTGCGGCGGCGAGTAGTTGGTGGCGTTCTCCAGCAGCTCGGCGAGGAGGTGGACCAGGTAGCCGACCGCCGACCCGTGCACGGTGGCGTCCGGCACGTCGATCTCCACCCGGGTGTAGTCCTCGATCTCGGAGGAGGCGGCGCGCACCACGTCGGCCAGCAGGTGGTCCCCCTCGTACGCCCGGCCGGGTTCGCCACCGGCGAGGACCAGCAGGTTCTCCCCGTTGCGGCGCATCCGCGCGGCGAGGTGGTCCAGCGCGAAGAGCCGGGCCAGCGCGTCCGGGTCGGTCTCGTCGCGTTCGAAGTCGTCGAGCAGTCGCAGCTGCCGGGTGATCAGCGTCCGGATCCGGCGGGCCAGCGCCTCGGCCATCCGGGTGACGTCCAGCCGCAGCTCGGCCTGCTCGCCGGCGAGCCGCAGCGCCGCCCGGTTCACCGTGTCGAACGCCTCGGCCACCTGCGCGACCTCGTCGCGCCCGTGCCGGATGCTGTCGGTGAGCCGGGTGGCCGCGCCCTCGGCCGGCGCGTCCTCGCCCGCCGCGACCGCGGTGATCCGCTCGGGCAGCTCCGAGTTGGCCATGGTGAGCGCCGCCACCCGCAGCCGGCGCAGCCGGCGGCTGGTGCGCACGGCGAGCAGCGCGGCGGCGAGCAGCGAGGCCGCCGCCACGGCGGTGGTGGCCCCGCCGGTGACCAGCGCCCGCCGCCGGGCGTCCCGGGCCAGCCGGGCGGCCTGCTGGTCCAGGTCCTCGGAGAGTTCCCGGCCGAGGAGGTTGTACCGCCGGATCGTCCCGCTCTGCGCCACGTACCAGGCGTCACCGTCGATCTTGAGCGCGGCGGGCAGCGTCTCGCCCTTCACCGCGGTGTCCCGCATCCGCTGCGCGGTCGCGACGTCCGCGCCGGCGACCAGCCGGGCGTACGCGGCCTCCGCGTCCGCGTCGGCGATCCGAGAGAACTCGGCCTGGCGCTGCTCCCGCGCACCCCGCAGCTGGCCGAGCCGGACCAGTTCCCCCTGGGCCAGCTCACCCCGGACGAAGACCGTCCGCAGCAGGTCGCGTTCCAGCGAGGCCAGGTGTTCCTGGCTGGCGACCGCAGCCACCTCCCGCGCGGCGTTGGCCAGCTCCGTGTCGCGCAGCTGGGCCGGCAGCGCGTCCGCGACGGTGAGCAGCGACTCGACCAGCGCCACGTAGGTCGGGTCGGCCCCTTCCGACTCGGGCGCCGACCGGCGGGCTGGGCTGAGCTGGTACAGCTGCTCGTCGGCGGTGTCGAGCACCCGCCCGAGGTTCGGGGCGGCCCGGCGGGCCTCCCGGCTGGCGGTGCGGAACCGGTCGACGGCGGTGTCCACCCGCCGCCGCTGGGCGTCCACCAGCGGCCGGCCGGTCGAGCCGCCCCGCTGGCGCAGGGCGGCCGTCTCGCCGAGTTCCCGCTCCAGCTCGTGCACCAGGCGCACGGTGGCGGTGGCGGTGCCGGCGAGCACCCGGGCCCGGTCGGCGTCGGCGGAGGCGTCCAGCGCGGTGCCGGTCTGGGTGGCGCCCAGCACCACCAGGCCCACGGTGGCGACCAGGATGGGCGCGAGCAGTTGGGTGCGGACCGACCAGAGCCGGTCGGTGTGGTCCGTCGGCCGGTTGTGCCGGCGTACGCGGGCGGGGCTGGGGAGCGGCACGCGGGTCTCCCGGGGTGGTCGGGGACGCCGGGCCCGGGCGCTGGCCCGGACCCGGCGCCGTCGGTCAGCTCGCGCCGAGGTCCTGCAGGGCCTTGGCCGCGCCGCGGTGCAGCGGTACCGGATCGGTCTTGCGGGCGTTGTCCAGGCTGATGCCCTTGGCGGCCGGGTTGGCCTGCGCCAGGGCGTCCTTCTTCTCGAAGACCGTGCGGGCGACCGCGCAGGCGACATTCGCGTTGAGGTCCTTGCGGACCAGCAGCACGTTGGGCACCACGATGGTCGGGGTGTCGGTCGCCGTCCGGTAGGCGTCCGCGCGGATCGTCCCGGCCTGGTACGCGGCGTTCTGCTCGGTCATCTTGGGCAGCAACGGGGTGATGTCGAGGAACTTCACCTTGTCGCCGGCCGTGGTGAACAGGTCGGTGATCCCGCCGGTGGGCACCCCGCCGGACCAGAAGAAGCCGTCGACGCTGCCGTCCTTGACCCCCTCGACGGTCTTGGTCAGGTCCAGCCGCTGGGCCTGGACGTCCTTGGCCGGGTCGAGGCCGGCGGCGATGAGCAGGCGGTTGGCGATGACCTCGGTGCCGGACTTCGGGGAGCCGGTGGAGATCTTCTTGCCCTTCATGTCGGCGACCGAGGCGATGCCGGAGTCGGCCCGCACGACCACCTGGGTGTAGTTGTCGTAGATCCGGGCCAGCGCCTGGACCGGCTGCGGCGAGGTGAAGCTGCCCTTGCCCTGCACCGCGTTGACGGCGGTGTCGAAGAGCGAGAAGGCGACGTCGTACTGGCCGGCGACGAGCTGCTCGACGTTCTGCACCGAGGCGCCGGTCTCGGCGGCGGTGCCGGTGAGCTTGCCCTCGGTGGTCGCGGAGAGCTGGCCGGCGAGGGCGTTGCCGACCGGGTAGTAGACGCCGGTGGCGTTGCCGGTGGCGATGCCGACCCGGGTGTTGTCGGTGACCTTGCAGGTGACCTCGCTGGCGGCGTCGTCCTTCGCCGCGCCGTCCTGCTGGCCCCCGCAACCGGCGGCGCCGGTCGCGACGAGGGCGAGCGCGCCCACTCCCGCGGCGATCCGCACGTTGATCCGTCTCACTGTTTTTCCTCCCCATGGTGCACCGTTGGCGTTGCGGACGGCTCGCCGGTCCGGCCGGCGGAGCCGCGTCGTACGAGCACACCCGCCACCCCGGCGGCGGCCAGGACCGCGCCGACCGTGACGGGTACGGGTTCGAGCCAGAGCAGCGTCAGCCCGGCCAGTGCGCCGAGGATCCGCTCGGGTACGCCGACCGGCCCGACGCCGGGCAGCCAGCCGCCCGCCGCCACGGCCAGCACCGCGACGCTGAGCGCGCAGACCGCCGCGGCCACGGCGATGCGCTGTGGCCCGCCGATGCCGAGCAGCCCCAGACCGGTCGGGGTGATCACGAAGGCGATCGGGATCAGGTAGGCCGGCAGGGCGTACCGCAGGGTCTGCCACATGGTCGGCACCAGCCGGCCGCCGGTGACCGCGGCGGCGGCCACCGCGGCGAGGGCGGTCGGCGGCGAGACCTCGGACAGGACCGCGAAGTAGAAGACGAACATCGCCGCGGCCGGTGCGGCGACGCCCAGGTCCAGCAGGGCCGGGCCGATGATCACCCAGCCGATCACGAAGGAGGCGGTGACCGGCACGGCCAGCCCCAGCAGGGTGAGCGCGACGGCGGCCAGCAGCGCGGTGAGCGCCAGCACCAGGGCCGGGTCGGAGGTGACCGCCTGCGCGGCGGAGATCAACAGCGCCGCGGCCTGCGGGCCGAGCCCGGTCTTGGTGGTGGTCGCCGTGATGATGCCGGCCGCGGCGCAGACCGCGCTGACCGCGAGCACGCCGCGCACGCCGGTGCCGAGCGCCTCGACCAGCCGGGCCGGGGTGAGCCGGTACCGGCGGTCCAGGAAGGACAGCGCGGCGGCCAGCACGGTCGCGCCCACCACCGCCTTCGTCGCCGAGACGCCCAGCGCGAGCAGCCCGGTGATCACCAGCAGCGACAGGAAGTGGTAGCCGAAGCGGCCCAGCAGCCGCCAGGGCGACCCGGTCTCCAGGACCACCGGCCGCACGCCGGAGCGCCGCGCGTCGATCTCCACCGAGAGCAGGATGCCGAGGTAGTACAGGACGGTCGGGACGATCGCCCAGCCGAGCACCTGGAGGTACGACACCCCCAGGTACTCGGCGATGATGAAGGCGGCCGCGCCGAGGGTGGGCGGGGACAGGATCGCCCCGACCCCGGCGGCGGCGAGCATCCCGCCCGCGCGCTCGGCCGGGTAGCCGGCCCGGCGCAGCACCGGCCAGGTGACCGCGCCGATGCCGATCGTCGTCGCCGCGCCCGAGCCGGAGACGGTGCCGAGCAGGAAGCCGGAGGCGACCGCCGTGCGCCCGGCGGCCGTTCGGGAGCGGCGGAACGCGGCCGCGGAGAGCTCCACGAAGAACCGTCCGGCGCCGGAGAGGTCCAGCACCGCGCCGTAGATGGTGAACAGCACGATGTACGAGGCCGCGACGTCGAGCGGGGTGCCGTAGAACCCGTTGTCGGAGTTGTAGAACGCGTCTACCAGCTGGCCGAAGTCGAGCCCGGCGTGCGCCACCGGCCAGGACTGCGGCAGCAGCCCGCCGTAGTAGCCGTAGCCGAGGAACAGCAGGCAGACGGCGGGCAGGACCCAGCCGGTGGTGCGCCGGCAGGCCTCCAGCAGCAGGAGCAGCAGCACGGTGCCCATCGCCAGGTCGAGCCCGACGAGCAGACCCTGGCGGTCGAGGAAGGCGTCGTATCCGCCGCCACCGCCGCCGACGGTGAACGGCAGCACGGGGTACAGGCAGACGACCAGGGCGGTCCCGGCCAGCGCCCAGTCCGGCAGGGTCGGCCCGGCCGAGCGGGCCCGACCGGCTGGACCGCTCCGGTCGGCGAGGGTCGGCGCGGGTCGCGTCCGGGGTCGCGTCGGGAGGTCCGCCGGGTACGCCAGGAACACCATCGGCAGTACGCCGGCCAGGAAAATGATCAGGTAGTACTTGCTGCCCTGCGCGAACGGCTGGACGACCTGGAGGAATGCGAGCAGCGCGATCGCCACGGTGGTGCCGGTGACCAGAAGCCCGACCGGTCCGGTGAGCGCACGCCCCGGTTTCTCGTCCTCGAATTGCGCGGCGAGTTCGCGGGTGTCCGGCACCTCGACGCGGGTCGGCAGACCCGTCTTCACCTGCGAAGACAGGGGTGCCGGAGCGTCCTCCAGGGCGGTTCCCGCCCCGCTGGAGCCGGCCTGCGGCGACTGTGGGGTGGGACCGTCGGAGAAGCGTACGGACGACACGAGGGGGCACGATACGCCAATTATCTAGACCATGGAACATTGCCGCTTATCATTGCAGTGGGTAATGGCGATCCATTTCCATTACTCAGAGGAAGCTGAATAAAGAAGGATTTAACAAAGAGCTGGGGCCGAACTGTTGACAGGCGTGGGTGGTCGGGGGGTGTCCGAAAACGCTCTGTCCACTATGGCCCACATCGCCCCGCTCGTCGCCCGGCCGGCGGCGCGGCGGCCCGGTGCGCCAGAACGCACCGGCCGGTCACTTTCCGTAGTGTGAACTACTTTACGTAGCCGGATCCGCGCCCCTCGTGGCGGGGCCGGAAACCGGTCGAAAGGTGTCGGACGTCGCCGGTAGGGTCGGCCGGTGACCAGTGCTCAACCACTCATCCAGGCCCGGGGGCTGGTGAAGCGGTTCGGCGACTTCACGGCCGTCGACGGCATCGACGTCGAGGTACGCCCCGGCGAGGCGTTCGGGTTCCTCGGCCCCAACGGCGCCGGCAAGTCCTCCACCATGCGCATGATCGGCTGCATCTCCCCGCCCAGCGGCGGCGAGCTGTGCATCCTCGGCATGGACCCGGTACGCGACGGCCCGGCCATCCGGGCCCGGCTCGGGGTCTGCCCCCAGCTCGACAATCTCGATCCCGAGCTGACCGTCCGGGAGAACCTGACCACCTACGCCCGCTACTTCGGCGTGTCCCGCGCGGTGGCCCGGGCGCGCGCCGCCGAGCTGCTCGACTTCGTGCAGCTCACCGAGCGGGCCGACAGCAAGGTCGAGCCGCTCTCCGGCGGCATGAAGCGCCGGCTGACCATCGCCCGCGCGCTGGTCAACGAGCCGGAGATCGTGCTGCTCGACGAGCCGACCACCGGGCTCGACCCGCAGGCCCGGCACCTGGTGTGGGAGCGGCTGTTCCGGCTCAAGCAGCAGGGGGTGACGCTGGTGCTGACCACCCACTACATGGACGAGGCCGAGCAGCTCTGCGACCGCCTCGTGGTGATGGACGGCGGGCGGATCGTCGCCGAGGGCTCGCCCCGCGCGCTGATCGAGCGGCACTCCACCCGGGAGGTGGTGGAGCTGCGCTTCGCGGCCGAGTCGCAGGAGGCGTTCGCCGGCAAGCTCGACGGGCTGGGGGAACGGGTCGAGGTGCTGCCCGACCGGATCCTGCTCTACGTCGCCGACGGCGACGCCGCGGTGGCCGAGATCAACGCGCTCGGGCTCACCCCGGCCAACGTACTGGTCCGGCGCAGCAGCCTGGAGGACGTCTTCCTGCACCTGACCGGGCGCACCCTCGTCGACTGATCAGCGCGCCCCTCGCGACGCGAAGATCGCGGCAACCCCAGTCCGAGGCTCTCGTCCGGTTGCCGGGCGGCCTGTCGCGTCAACGCGCCCTCGCCCAGCTCAGGAAGCGGTCGGGCAGCCCTTCCGGCGCGTCCTGCCCGGACAGTGCGGCGAGGTCGGCCATGGCCTCGTGCATCAGCGTGCCGAGGTAGATCAGCAGATTCGTCCGGTTCTCGCGGTACTCGCCGAGCAGCGCCAGCCGGGCCGGGGAGCAGGGCCACGCGGCGCCGCAGACCCGGCAGCGCCAGGACGGGCGGGCCGCGACGTGCGGGCGGTAGCGCGGCATCAGCGCAGGCCCTCCCCGGCCCTGCGCGGCGACGGCAGCCGGTGGCCGCCGTCGGCCCGCCGTTCCTGCGCGCGCGTCAGCCGCCCCGGGCCTCCCGCGCCGTCGGTCCCTGGATCGTTCGCCAGGGATCTGGCTTCGGCCGGCCCCCATGCGTTGATCATGAAGTTAGCGGCGGCGTTGATCTCCGACGCCACCGCCAACTCCATGATCGACGGGTATGTGGCGACGAGTGGAACACCATGGGTGTCTCCAGGGGTCGGATGCAGCCATGGTGTTCCACTCGTCGGGGTGGCCGGGGCGGCCGTCGTGGGTGGGGTCGGCCACGCCGGCTCCGCGTCGGGGGTACGCCGGGGGAGCGCGGCGGGTGGCGTCGGGCGGTGGCCGGGCCGGAACCTGAGTCGCATGGGGGAGCCTCCGTCGAGGTGGGAAGGGGGCGCCCTGGACCTCGCCGTCGCCGGGCGCCCCCGGCCTGGTTCCGCCCGCCGTCCGATCCCGTGAGCGGTTCCGCTGCGTGACAGTCTGGTGAGGACGCGACTACGGTGGGAGACTCCGCGCGCCGACGACCAGGGCGTACGGCGGCCGCTCCCCGGCGGTACGAGGATGTACGGAGGCTGTCCGTGGAACGCTCGTCCATACTGGACCACTTCGCGGAGGAGTTGCGGCTCGCCCGGGCCACCAGTGCCATGTCCCAGACCGCGCTGGCCGAGGCGCTGAGCTATTCGGGTGCCCTGGTCGCCAAGGTGGAGACGTGCGAGCGCCGGCCGAGCCTCGACTTCGCCCGCCGGTGCGACGCGGTGTTCGGGGCGGACGGACGGTTCGAGCGCATCCAGCGGCGGATCAGCCGGGAGACCGTGGTGCCCTGGTTCCGCGACTGGGCCGGCATCGAGCAGGAGGCCACCGCGCTGCGCACGTTCGAGCCGTTGTGCGTGCCCGGCCTGTTGCAGACCGAGGGTTACGCCCGGGCGCTGCTGGCCGGCGGCGGGCTCTTCGCGCCGGACGAGATCGAGCAGCAGGTGGCTACCCGGCTCGACCGTCAAGCGCTGCTCACCCGGGACCGACCACCGCTGCTTACCGCCGTCATCGACGAGTACGTACTACGCCGCAGGATCGGCGGGCCGGAGGTGATGCGCGAGCAATCGCGACACCTGATGAAGATCGGCTCGGCCCTCCCTAGGGTTCGAATCCAGATCGTGCCGCTGACTGCCGGTGCATACCCTGGGATCAACGGTCCCTTCGTGATCGGTACTTCGTCGCAGGGCGAGGATGTCGTCTACCAGGAGGGGCAACTCCACGGGCAGGTGATCGACCGCGCCGAGTACGTGCGGCAGATGGTCGAGGTGTGGGAGTCGATCCGTGGTGAGGCACTATCGCAGCAGCAGTCCCTTGAGTTGATGGCGGAAGTGGCGGAGACATGGATCTGACCGGCCCCCGGTGGCGCAAGAGCAGCCGTAGCAACGGCCAGGGCGGCAACTGCGTGGAAGTCGCCGACAACCTGCCCGGCGTGGTGGCCGTACGCGATTCCAAGGACCCCGATGGTCCGGCGCTGACCTTCGGCCCGGACGCCTGGCGCGCCTTCGTCGCGTACGCCGCCGACCGGCGGTAGTGGCCCTCCCCGTTGGCGTAATGGCGGAGGTGGCGGAGACATGGATTTGACCGGTGCCCGGTGGCGCAAGAGCATCCGTAGCGGCCCCGATGGCGGCAACTGCGTGGAAGTCGCCGACAACCTGCCCGGCGTGGTGGCCGTACGCGATTCCAAGGACCCCGGTGGTCCGGCGCTGACCTTCGGCCCGGACGCCTGGCGCGCCTTCGTCTCCGGCGTCGCCCGGCGGTACCACGCTCACGACGGCGCCGAAACTGGCACGACACGGGCTGACCCGGGTCGTAGGGTGGCCACGGCCTGTCGTACCCCCGGGGTAGGAAGGCCGTGGTGGACGGCGACGACGGGGGTGATGGCGTGAGCGTGGCGCAACGGCCCCGGCCGGCGTTGCCGAGGGTGCCGGCGCTGGCGGTGCTGGCGCACTACCTGACCGGCTACCGCCGCACCTGGCGGGCCGGGGTCTTCTCGTCCTTCCTGCTGCCGACGCTGACCGTGGTCGGCTTCGGCCTCGGCGTCGGGGCCTACGTCGACCAGGGCGTCGACGGGGTGCGCTACCTCGACTGGATCGTGCCCGGGCTGCTCGCCTCGACCGCGCTCCAGGTCACGATCGGCGAGTCGACCTGGCCGGTGTTCAGCAACTTCCAATGGATCAAGACCTACTCCGCGCAGAGCGCCGCGCCGCTGCGGATCGTCGACATCCTCGCCGGGCACCTGGCCTTCGTGCTGTTCCGGGCGCTCACCGCCAGTGCCGCGTTCCTGCTGGTGACGGCGCTGTTCGGGGCGCTGCACTCGGGCTGGGCGGTGGCCGCCCTGCCGGTGGTGGCGCTGCTCTGCCTGGCGGTCGCCGCGCCGACCTTCGCCTACGCGGCGGCGGTGGACAGCGACAGCTGGCTGGCCATGCTGTTCCGCTTCGCGGTGATCCCGATGACGCTCTTCGCCGGGATCTTCTTCCCGGTCGAGACGCTGCCCGGCGTGCTGCGCTGGCTGGCGTACGCGACGCCGCTCTGGCACGCCGTCGACCTGTGCCGGGCGGCCACCCTCGGCGTGGCTCCGCAGTGGTCGGTCGCCGGCCACCTGCTCTACCTCGCGGCCTGGGCGGTGGGCGGCTGGCTGCTGGCCGCCCGGCTCTTCCGTCGCCGGCTCGTGGTCTAGGAGGATCCGGTGGTCACTCTGGTCCTGCCCCGGCTGCTCGACGTCTCCGGCACTTCCCGCCGGTCGGCCTCGGTCGTCGAGCGCAACGTGGCGGCCCTCAAGTCGGTCTACTGGCTGCTGCTGCTCTCCGGGTTCGTCGAACCGGTGCTCTACCTCTTCTCCATCGGTGTCGGGGTGGGCCGGCTGATCGACGGGTTCACCCTGCCCGACGGCCGGGTGGTGCAGTACGCCGCGTTCGTCGCCCCGGCCATGCTCGCCGCGTCGGCGATGACCGGGGCGCTCGCCGAGACCACCTTCAACTTCTTCGGCAAGATGAAGTACCTCAAGCTCTACGACGGCATCATCGCCACCCCGGTCCGGCCCTTCGAGATCGCGCTGGGGGAGCTGGGGTGGGCGATGGTGCGCGGCTCGGCCTACTCGGCGGCCTTCCTGGCGGTGATGGTGGCGATGGACCTGACCACCGTCGGCCGGGCGGTGCTGGCGTTCCCGGCGGCGGTGCTGGTCGGCTTCACCTTCGGCGCGATCGGCATGGCGCTGTCCACCTTCATGCGCAGCTGGCAGGACTTCGACCTGATGGGCTCGGCGCAGTTCGCCCTTTTCCTCTTCTCGGGCACCTTCGTGCCGGCCGAGGACTACCCGGCGCTGCTGCGCTGGGCGGTGGAGGTGACCCCGCTCTACCGCTCGGTGCACCTGGTCCGCGACATCTGCGTCGGTGGATCGGGTGGGCTGTGGCTGCTGGACGTGCTCTACCTGCTGGCGCTGACCGGGATCGGGCTGGCCGTGGCGTCCCGCCGGATGGTGGGCCTGTTGTACAAGTGAGGGGTTAACGGGCACCTTCCCCGGGGCATGTCGAGGGGGACAACCCGTTGACCACGAGGAGGGGCGAATGGCCTCCGACGACACGTCCGCCCGGGCCGGGCGCGACCGCGACGAGCCGGGCGGCGCGTCCGCCGCCCGGGCCCGTACGCACGACCGGGGCGACCGCGACGCGCGGGGCAGCCGGCCGGTCGGCCCCGACGACGGGCCGGACAGCCCGACCGAGCTGCCCGGCTCCGGCTGGGTGGCGGCCCTGAAGCGCACCGTCAAGGAGTTCCAGGACGACAGCCTCACCGACTGGGCCGCCGCCCTGACCTACTACGGGGTGCTCTCCATCTTCCCCGGGCTGCTGGTGCTGATCTCCCTGCTCGGTCTGCTCGGCGACCGCGCCACCCAGGGGGTCAAGGACACCGTCAACCAGGCGGTGCCGGAGGAGAACATCCGGACGATCATCGAGGGCGCCATCGAGCAGGCGGGCGCCTCGGGCGGGTTGGCCAGCATCGCCGCGATCGTCGGTCTGCTGGCGGCCTTCTGGTCCGCCTCCGGCTACATCGCCGCCTTCATGCGCGCCTCGAACAGCATCTACGACGTGCCCGAGGGCCGGCCGATCTGGAAGACGCTGCCGATCCGGCTCGCGGTGACCGCCGTGGTCGGCGTGATGCTGCTGGCCTGCGCGGTGATCGTGGTCTTCACGGGCGGTTTCGCCGAGCAGGTGGGGAGCGCCATCGGCCTGGGCTCCACCGCGGTGACGGTGTGGAACATCGCCAAGTGGCCGGTGCTGCTGCTCCTGGTCAGCCTGATGTTCGCCATCCTCTACTGGGCCTCGCCGAACGCCCGGCACGGCGGGTTCCGCTGGGTGAGCCCGGGCGGGGTGCTGGCCGTGGTGATCTGGCTGGTGATCTCCGGCCTCTTCGCGCTGTACGTCAGCAACTTCGCCTCCTACAACAAGACCTACGGGGCGCTGGCCGGTGTGATCGTCTTCCTGGTCTGGCTCTGGCTGAGCAACATCGCCATCCTGCTCGGCGCCGAGTTCGACGCGGAGCTGGAGCGCGGCCGGGCCATCTCGGCGGGCCACTCGCCGGACGAGGAGCCCTACGTCGAGCTGCGCGACGACCGCAAGCTCAGGAAGAAGCGCAACGCCGGGAAGCGCTAGTTCCCGCAACGACCTCGAGGTCGGCCCCGTCACGCTCCAGCGCGGCGGGGCCGACCCCTTTTCTTGATCCACTCATAGCTTTTGTCCTAACGGACAAAAGTTGGCGGCAGATTGACTGAAGCTATGGACAGGGGCCACGGAAGGCTCCTACTGTGTCGGACACAACACATCGACGTTGCATCGATGTGAACCCCGACGCGGAGGTGGATCCCGTGCGGACGGCAGAACCCCTGCACCTACGGCTGTTACGGCTGCTCCGCGACGCGGGGCCGGCCTCCCGGGCCGAGCTGGGTGACCGCCTCCAGATGCCCCGGCCCCGGCTGCTGGCCGAACTGGAGCGACTGGTCGGCCTCGGCCTGGTGGCCGAGGCGGGACTGGCCGCCTCCCGGGGCGGGCGCCGCTCGACCCTGGTCGAACTGGACCCGCGGCTCCGTTTCGCCGCGGTCGACCTCGGTGCGAGCTCGATCGACGTCGAGGTGGTCAACGGCCGGCTGGAGCCGGTCGCCGCGTACGCCGAGCCGGCCGACATCCGCTCCGGCCCGAAGGTGATCCTGCACCGGGTCAACGAGCTGCTGCACAAGGCCCGGGTCGACGGGGCGTACGAGAAGCTGGACGGCGTCGGCGTCGGGGTCCCCGGGCCGGTGAGCTTCCGCGACGGGGTGCCCGTCTCGCCGCCCATCATGCCCGGCTGGGACCGGTTCCCGGTGCGTGAGCTGCTCACCCGGGAGCACGGCTGCCCGGCGGTGGTCGACAACGACGTCAACATCATGGCCATCGGGGAACGGCACGGCGGGGTCGCCCACTCGATCGACGACTTCCTGTTCGTCAAGATCGGCACCGGAATAGGGTGCGGGATCTACCTCAGCGGCGAGGTCTACCGGGGCACCGACGGCTGTGCCGGGGACATCGGCCACATCCAGGTCGACGCGCACGGCGCGGTCTGCTCCTGCGGCAACGTCGGCTGTCTGGAGGCGGTCTTCAGCGGCGCCGCGCTGGCCCGCGAGGCCATCGCCGCCGCCCGGGCCGGCACCTCCCCGGCGCTCGCCGAGCGGCTCGCCGCGCGGGGCGTGGTCACCGCCCGCGACGTCGCCGAGGGCGCGGTGGAGGGGGACGTCGCCTGCATCCAGCTGATCCGCGACGGCGGCCGGCGGGTCGGCCAGGTGCTCGCCGGCCTGGTCAGCTTCACCAACCCGTCGATGATCGTGATCGGCGGCGGGCTGGCCCAGCTCGGCCACATCCTGCTCGCCGAGATCCGCAGCGTGGTCTACCGCCGGTCGCTGCCGCTGGCCACCGGCAACCTGCCGGTCGTCCTGTCCGAGCTGGGCCCCCGCGCCGGCGTCGCCGGCGCCGCGGTACTGGCCAGCGACGTCGCCTTCGGGGAGGCGTCATGAACGCGAGGAGTGAGCCGGTGGTGCGAGCCCCGCAGCCCCCGATCGAGGTGGCGCCATGAGTGCGACGAGTGAGCAGGGGCCGCTGGTGACGCCGCCCGCCGACACCGTTGCGGGCGAGGTGGTCCTGCGCCTCACCGACGTGGTGAAGACCTTCCCCGGCGTACGGGCGCTGGACGGGGTGCAGCTGGAGGTGCGGGCCGGCGAGGTGCACTGCCTGCTCGGGCAGAACGGCGCCGGCAAGTCCACCCTGATCAAGGTGCTCGCCGGGGTGCACCGGCCGGACTCCGGGCACGTCGAGTGGTGCGGCCAGCCCGCCGCCTTCGCCGACCCGCAGGCCGCCATGCGCGCCGGGATCGCCACCATCTACCAGGAACTCGACCTGGTCGAGGACCTCTCGGTGGCGGAGAACGCGTTCCTCGGGCACGAGCCGCGCCGGTTCGGCTTCGTCCGGCGCGGGCTGATGGCCCGCCGTACCCGGGAGATCCTGGGCCGGCTCGGCCACGGCGAGATCCCGCCCGGGCGGATGGTCCGCGCCCTGCCGGCCGCCGGCAAGCAGGTGGTCAGCATGGCCCGGGCGCTCTCCCACGAGGCGCGACTGATCATCATGGACGAGCCGAGCGCGGTGCTGGCCCACGACGAGGTCGGCAACCTGTTCCGGATCATCCGGGAGCTCACCGCGCAGGGCATCGCGGTCATCTACATCTCGCACCGGATGGAGGAGATCCGCGAGATCGGCGACCGGGTGACCGTACTCAAGGACGGCCGGACCACCGCGGCGAACCTGCCGGCGCGCGAGACGCCGACCCGCGACCTGGTCTCGAAGATGACCGGCCGCACCATCGAGTACGTCTTCCCGGACCGCCCGGCCGGCACCGACACCGGCCCGGAGCTGCTGCGCGTCGACGGGCTCGGCCGCGCCGGTGAGTTCGCCGACGTGTCGCTGCGGGTGCGGGCCGGCGAGATCGTCGGCATCGCCGGTCTGGTCGGCTCCGGCCGCTCCGAGCTGCTGGAGACCATCTTCGGCGCCCGCCGCGCGGACACCGGCACCGTCCGGGTGGACGGGCGGGTGCTGCGCCCGGGCAGCGTCGGCGCGGCCGTCCGGGCCGGCATGGGGATGGCGCCCGAGGAGCGCAAGAGCCAGGCGCTGCTGCTGGGCGAGCCGATCCACCGCAACGTCACCCTCTCCACCTTCACCCGGTACGCCCGCCTCGGCTTCACCGACGCGGGACGGGAGCGGGCCGAGGCGGAGCGGATCGCCGACAGCCTCCAACTGCGTCCCCGGGACGTGCGCCGCCCGGTCCGCACGCTCTCCGGCGGCAACCAGCAGAAGGTGGTGGTCGGGCGCTGGCTGCTCGGCGACACCCGGCTGCTGCTGCTCGACGAGCCCACCCGCGGGGTGGACGTCGGTGCCCGGGCCGAGCTCTACCGGGTGATCCGCGACCTGGCCGCGCAGGGGGTCGGGGTGCTGCTGGTCTCCAGCGAGGTGCCCGAGGTGCTCGGCCTGGCCGACCGGGTGCTGGTCATGCGCGAGGGCCGGATGGTGCGCGAGGCGCCCGCCGGCGAACTGGACGAGAACACCGTGCTCGACCTCGTCATGGCGGGGTCCCTGATGGAAGGCGCGCCGGCATGAACGAGCGCATACAGCGGAGCGAGGTGGCGGCATGAGCGAGACCGCGACGCCCGAGAGCCGGGCGGACCTGCCGGCGCAGTCCCCGCCGGTCGACCCGGCCGAGACGGCGGCGGCGACCCACCAGGCCGCCGCACCGGGCCGGCTGTCCTGGTGGCACGGCGACGGCGGCGAGGGCGCGAAGCGCAACCTCGGCCTGATCGCGGTGCTGGTGGTGCTGGTGGCCATCGGTGCCGCCACCCGCTCGGACCTCTACTCGAACCCGGACTGGGTGTGGGACAACACCCTGACCATCCTCAAGCTGGCCTCGGTGGTCGGCGTGGTGACCGTCGGGATGACCTTCGTGATCATCGGCGGGGGCATCGACCTCTCGGTCGGCGCGATCGTCGCGCTCGCCGGGGTCTGGTGCACCACGGTCGCCACCCAGAGCTACGGCGCCGGCGGCATGATCTTCAGCGCGCTCACCGTGGGCCTGGCGGTCGGGCTGGTCAACGGCCTGCTCATCTCGTACGGGCGGCTGGTTCCCTTCATCGCCACGCTGGCGATGCTGGTCGCGGCGCGTGGTCTGGCCGCGGAGATCTCCGAGAAGCAGACCCAGGTCTCGAACAACACCTTCATCAACGACATCGCCAGCAACCGGCTGCTCGGCATCCCGCTGCTGGTCTACATCCTGGCCGCCGTGGTCGCCGCCGGTTGGGTGCTGCTCAACCGCACCACCTTCGGCCGGCGCACGGTCGCCGTCGGCGGCAACCCGGAGGCGGCCCGGCTGGCCGGCATCAACGTCCGCCGGCACACCCTGCTGCTCTACGCGCTCTCCGGCCTCTGCTGCGGCATCGCCGCGGTGATGCTCACCGCGCAGGCCAACTCCGCCCAGGCCGCCATGGCCAACCTGTACGAGCTGGACGCGATCGCCGCCGCGATCATCGGTGGCACGCTGCTCAGCGGCGGGCGGGGGACGATCATCGGCTCTCTGCTCGGCGTGATCATCTTCTCGACGATCACCAATCTCTTCGCCATCAACGGCCTCACCACCGAGGCCCAGAACATGGTCAAGGGCGGCATCATCGTGGTGGCCGTCCTGGTCCAGCAGGTGCAGTTCCGCAGTCTCACCCAGTTCCTCGGCCGCAACCGGGCCACCACCTCCTGAGGAGTCCGCGGCGCGGCGACGCGCCGCCCTCCTCCCGACCCACCGCACCCCGGCGGCCACCTTTCAACGGTGGCCGGGATCCGCACACCCAATTTCGCCACACCACTGTCACTCTTGGAGGTCGTCATGACCCAGCACAGTCGTGACCTGTCCCGCCGCCGGTTGCTGCTCGGCGGGGCCGCCGTCGGCGCCGGCGTGTTCCTGGCCGGTTGCACCAGCAACGAGTCCGAGCCCACCGCCGCGCAGACCAAGGCGGCGGCGGCCGGCGGCAACGCCGAACCGGGCAAGAAGGTGGTCGTCGGCTTCTCCGCCCCGGCCGCCGACCACGGATGGATCGCCGCCATCACCAACAACGCCAAGGCGCAGGCCCAGGCGTACTCCGACGTGGAGTTCAAGTCGGTCGAGGCCGGCGCGGACGCGGCGGCGCAGCGGGCCGCGCTGTCCACGCTGATCTCGCAGAAGCCCGACGTCATCGTGCTGCTGCCGCACGACGGCAAGGAGCTCAACGCCTTCGGCCTGGAGGCGATGAAGGCCGGCATCCCGGTGGTCAACCTGGACCGGGCCTTCCCCGACGCGCGCGCCTACCGGCTGCAGATCAAGGGCGACAACTACGGCATGGGGGTGGCCGCCGCGACGTACATCGTGGCGCAGCTCAAGGCCAAGGGCGTCAGCAACCCGGTGATCGGCGAGATCGCCGGCATGGACGAGCTGGAGCTGACCCAGGAGCGGTCGAAGGGCTTCGCCGACACCCTCGCGGCGAACGGCCTCAAGGTCGCCAACCGGCGGGCGGCGCGGTTCACCGCCGACTCCGGGCAGCAGGAGGCGAGCGGCCTGTTCCAGGCGCTGCCGAAGATCGACGCGCTCTGGAACCACGACGACGATCAGGGCATCGGTGTCCTCGCGGCGGTCAACCAGGCCAACCGCAAGGAGTTCTTCATGGTCGGCGGCGCCGGCTCGAAGAAGGCGATGGAGGACATCCAGTCCGACAACACGGTCCTCAAGGCCACCGTCACCTACAGCCCGTCGATGGCCTCCTCGGCCATCTCCCTGGCTCGCCTGATCGGCCAGGGCAAGGGCATGTCCGACCTGGTGGAACTCCAGGTGCCCAAGGAGATCGTGCTCGCCTCCGAGACGATCACCAAGGAGAACGCGGGCAACTACCTCAAGCTCGGGTTCTGACACACGGGGGGAGACCCACCTTGTCCACACAGCACAGTGAACTGCGGGTCGGCATGGTCGGCTACGAGTTCATGGGCGCGGCGCACTCGCAGGCGTGGCGCACCGTGAACCGGGTGTTCGAGCTGCCGGCACGGGTCCGGATGGCGCGGATCTGCGGCCGGAATGCCGGAAAGGTCGCCGACGCGGCCGACCGGCTCGGCTGGGACGCGTACACCACCGACTGGCGGGACCTGGTCGCCTCGGACGACATCGACGTGGTCGACATCTGCACGCCGGGAGACAGCCACGCCGAGATCGCGCTCGCCGCGCTCGCCGCCGGCAAGCACGTCATCTGCGAGAAGCCGCTGGCCAACACGGTGGCCGAGGCCCGGGAGATGACCGCAGCCGCGGCCACCGCCCGGGCCGCGGGGGCACGCTCGATGTGCGGGTTCAACTACCGCCGGGTGCCCGCGGTCGCCCTGATGCGGCAGTTCGTCGCCGAGGGTCGGCTCGGGGTGCTGCGGCACGTCCGGGCGGCGTACCTCCAGGACTGGATCGTCGACCCGCAGTTTCCGCTGGTGTGGCGGTTGCAGAGGGACAGGGCGGGCTCCGGCGCGCTCGGTGACATCGGCGCGCACATCATCGACCTGACCCAGTACGTCACGGGTCAGCGGATCACCGGGGTCAGCGCGGTGACCGAGACGTTCGTCAAGGAACGGCCGCTGCCGGCCGGGTCGAGCGGCCTGGCGGCCACGGTGGACGGCGCCGGGCCGGTCGACGGGCACGGCTCGGTCGACGGGCACGGCTCGGTCGACGGGCACGGCTCGGTCGACGGGCACGGCCCGGCCACCGGCGCGGTCACCGTCGACGACGCGGCGGTCTTCGTCGCCCGCCTGGACGACGGGGCGCTGGCCACGTACGAGGCGAGCCGGTTCGCCACCGGTCGCAAGAACGCCCTCCGGGTGGAGATCAACGGATCCCTCGGGACCGTCGCCTTCGACCTGGAACGCCTCAATGAGCTGGAGTTCTACGACGCCACCCGGCCCACGGCCGAGCAGGGCTTCAGCCGCATCCTGGTGACCGAGGCCGAGCACCCGTACCTGTCGGCCTGGTGGCCGCCGGGGCACATCATCGGCTACGAGCACTCCTTCACCCACCAGATGCGTGACTTCGTGGAGGCGGTCGCGACCGGTGCCGACCCGACGCCCTCCTTCGCCGACGCGTTGCAGGTCCAGCTGGTGCTGGACGCGGTGACCCGGTCGGCGGAGCTGGGCTCCCGATGGACGGAGGTGGAGCCCGCCCTGGCGGCGCTCGCCGTCTGATCCGACCACCTCCGGCGCCGACCGGCGAGGACCCGGCCGCGGTTGCGCCCCGCGGCCGGGACGGTGTCGGCACCGGGGGGCGTGCGGCCCGGCCACCACGGCCGGCGGCGCACGCGTACGACGGTCGTCCGGTGCGGCCGGACCGGGATTCCCCGGCCGCACCGGAGGACCGTCACCACCGTCCCGGCGACCCGCGGGGTCCCGGCCGTCACCGGCCGGGGCCGGGCCGCCGCCGAAGACGTCCGGTCGCGGGGCGCGCCGTCGCTCCTCGGCCGGACACGGGGGAGGCAGGGCCGAGACGCCGACCGACCCTGCCTGCCAGCCCCGTCCGCACGACGTGCGGGGTACCGGGTCCGGCGTCGCGCCGCCGACGTCGTCGCCGCAGCCCGGTGCCACCCCGGACGACCGGGCGGACGGGGCCCCCGGTGGACCGGTATCTTTCCGGCGAACCATCTGATATTGATGTACATAGATGCGAGGGGCGGTTCCTCCCGACGGAAGGAGCACCATGCGTACGGGTGTCTGGCTGGTGGGGGCGCGCGGTTCGGTCGCGACCACCAGCATCGTCGGCGGTCTCGCCCTGCGGGCCGGGCTCACCGCGCCGACCGGTTGCGTCACCGAGCTGCCCGCGCTGCGCGGGCCGGCCCTGCCCGCCTTCACCGACCTGGTCTTCGGTGGCCACGACCTGGCCACCACCCCCCTGACGAAACGGGCCGAGACGCTGGCCGACGCCGGTGTGCTGCCCGGCCGGCTGGCCGCCACCCTCGCCGCCGACCTGGCCGCCGTCGAGGAGGAGCTGCGCCCCGCGCCGACCGGGGGCACCCAGGCCGAACGCGCCGCCACCGTGGTCGCCGACCTCGCCGCGTTCCGGCAGCGGCACCGGCTGGCGCGGGTGGTGGTGGTCAACGTCTCCGCCACCGAGGCGGCCGCCCGGCCGCACCCCGGGCACGCCGACCCGGCCGCCCTGCGCGCCGCGCTCGCCGGTCCCGACGAGGTGCTGCCACCCAGCTCGCTCTACGCGTACGCGGCCGTCGAGGCCGGCTGCCCGTACGTCGACTTCACCCCGTCCACCGGGCTGCGGTTGCCGGCGCTGGCCGAGCTGGCCGTCGCTCGCGACCTGCCGTACGCCGGGCACGACGGCAAGACCGGGGAGACCCTGGTCAAGTCGGTGCTGGCGCCGATGTTCGCGATGCGGCACCTGGCGGTGCGCTCGTGGTCCGGGGTCAACCTGCTCGGCGGCGGCGACGGCGCCACCCTCGCCGACCCGGCCGCCAACGCGGCCAAGGTCGAGAGCAAGCAGCGGGTCCTCGGCGAGACGCTCGGCTACCTGCCGCAGGGGCAGACCCGCATCGAGTACGTCGAGGAGCTGGGCGACTTCAAGACCGCCTGGGACCTGATCACCTTCGCCGGGTTCCTCGGCACCGGCATGCGGATGGAGTTCACCTGGCACGGCTGCGACTCCGCGCTCGCCGCGCCGCTCGTGCTCGACCTGGCCCGGCTGACCGCCGCCGCGCACGCCGCCGGCCGGGTCGGCCCCCTGAGCGAGCTGGCCTTCTTCTTCAAGGACCCGCTCGACTCGCCCACCCACTCGCTGAGTGAGCAGTGGCAGCGGCTGGTCGAGTTCACCGGGCGGCTGCACGCCGGCGGTGCGGCGTGAGCGACCTCGCCGCCCTGGCCGAGCTGGTCCGGGCGCCGGCCGCGCTCTCCGTACCGGGGGACGTGGTCGCCGGCGCCGCCGCGGCCGGCACGCTCGGTCCGCGTACCGTCGGCCTGGCCGGCGCGTCGGTGCTGCTCTACTGGGCCGGGATGGCCGCCAACGACTGGGCCGACCGGCGCCTGGACGCCGTGGAACGTCCCGAGCGGCCGATCCCCAGCGGGCGGGTCGCGCCCGGCGCCGCGGTCGGCCTCGCCGCCGGCCTCACCGCCGCCGGGCTGGGCCTGGCCGCGCTCGCGGGCGGCCGGCGGGCCACCGCCGTCGCGGTGCCGCTCGCCGCGACGATCTGGGGGTACGACCTGGCGGCGAAGAACACCGCCGCCGGCCCGGTCGTGATGGCCGCCTGCCGGGGACTGGACGTGCTGCTCGGCGCGACCGGCGGGCGCCCGGCCCGGGCGCTGCCGGCGGCGCTCACCGTCGCCGCGCACACCTTCACGGTCACCGCGCTCTCCCGCCGCGAGGTGGCCGGCGCGGACACCGCGCTGCCGCTGCGCACCCTCGCCGGCACCGCCCTGGTCGCGGTCGCCGCCGCCGGCCGGTCCACCGGTCGCAGCGCCGATCCCGCCGGGCCGGTCAGCACCGGCCCCGCGCTCCTCGCCCGCCGGGCCGCCGCCGCGCTGCCGGTCGCGCTGGCCGGCTGGTACGCCGCCCGGTACGGCGGGGCGCAGGCCCGGGTGGTGGCCGACCCCTCCGCCGGGCGGGTACGCGCGGCGGTCGGCGCCGGGATCACCGGACTGCCGGCGTTGCAGGGCGCGCTCACCGCCCGGGCCGGGGCCGGGCTGCTCGGCCTGGCGGTGGCGACCGCCGCGCCGCTGGGCCGCCGGCTGGCCCGGAAGGTCTCCCCGACATGACCACCCCGCCGCGCCCGGCTCCGGACCCGGCCGGCCCGGGACGCCGGGACGACCCCGGGCCGCGGTTCGGCTACGGCACCAACGGCTTCGCCAACCACCGGCTGGACGACGCCCTCGCGGTCCTCGCCGAGCTGGGCTACCAGGGCGTCGCGCTCACCCTCGACCACGACCACCTCGACCCGTTCGCGCCCGGGCTGGCCCGCCGGGTCGACCGGGTGGCCCACCGGCTGGCGGCGCTCGGCCTCGCCGTGGTCGTCGAGACCGGGGCCCGCTACCTGCTCGACCCCTGGCACAAGCACGCGCCGACGCTGCTGCACGACGAGCCGGCCCGGCGGATCGACTTCCTCACCCGGGCGGTCCGGATCGGCGCCGACCTCGGCGCGGAGGCGGTCTCCTTCTGGGCCGGCGTACGCCCCGACGCGGTACCGCCGGCGCTGGCCTGGAAACGCCTGGTCGCCGGCTGCGCGACGGTGCTTGACGCCGCCGACCGGGACGGCGTCACCCTCGGCTTCGAGCCGGAGCCCGGGATGCTGATCGAGGACATCGCCGGCTGGCAGCGGCTGCGGCAGGACCTCGGCGACCCGGCGCGCTTCGGCATCACCCTCGACATCGGACACTGCCGCTGCCTGGAGCCGCGGCCGGTGCCCGAGTGCGTCCACGAGGTGGCCGCGCACCTGGTCAACGTGCAGATCGACGACATGCGCCGGGGCGTGCACGAGCACCTGGAGTTCGGCACGGGCGAGATCGACTTCCCGCCGGTGCTGCGCGCCCTCACCGACGCCGGCTACCGGGGGCTGGTGGCGGTGGAGCTGCCCCGGCACTCGCACGCCGCGCCCACCATCGCCGCCCGGTCGCTGGACTTCCTGCGCGCCGCCGCCGAGGCGGGCCGGGCCGCCGGGGCCGCGCCGACCGGCCTGCCGCACCGCGCGACCGAGGTGGCCTAGACACCGACCGACCAGCACCAGGGGAGGAGAGACGGATGACACCGGATCGACTGCGGGCCGCGCTGGAGGGCGTACCCGATCCCGACTGGCTGGCGGCGGCGCTGCGCCGGGTCGCGGCCGAGCCCACGACAATCGCGCAGTTCTTCCCGGCCGCCGGCCGGCGCTGCGGGCGGGGCGAACTGGCCGACGCGCCGGGCTGGACCGCCGACGAGGCGGCCCGCGCCCTGCTGCTCGTCGCGCTCCCCGCCGACCACGCCGGCCACGCCGAGGCGCTGTACCGCGACGGCGACGCCGCCGAGAAGCGGGCCGTGCTCAAGGCGTTGCCGCTGCTGCCCGTGGGCGCGGCCGGGGTGCCGTTGCTGCACGACGCGATCCGCACCAACGACACCCGGCTGGTCGCCGCCGCCCTCGGCCCGTACGCCCGGCACCTGGACCCGGCGTCCTGGCGGCAGGCGGTGCTCAAGTGCGTCTTCGCCGGGGTGCCGCTGGCGGCGGTGGCCGACCTGGACGGCCGGGCCGACGGCGAGCTGGCCGCGATGCTCGCCGCGCTCGCCGCGGAGCGGCACGCCGCCGGCCGGGAGCTGCCCGCCGACGCCACCGACCTGCTCGACCGGCTCACCATCAGGGAGGCGTGAATGCGCATCTTCGACCCGCACATCCACATGACGTCGCGGACCACGGACGACTACGAGCGGATGGCCGCCGCCGGGGTCCGCGCGGTGGTGGAGCCGGCGTTCTGGCTGGGGCAGCCGCGCACCAGCCCCGCCTCCTTCGCCGACTACTTCGACTCGCTGATCGGCTGGGAGCCGTTCCGGGCCGGGCAGTTCGGCGTCCGGCACCACGCCACCGTCGCGCTCAACCCGAAGGAGGCCAACGACCCGCGCTGCCGCCCGGTGCTCGACCTGCTCCCGCGCTATCTGGAGAAGGACGCCGTGGTGGCGGTGGGTGAGATCGGGTACGACTCGATGACCCCGCAGGAGGACCAGGCGTTCGCCGCCCAGCTCGCCCTGGCCGTGGCGCACGACCTGCCGGCGCTGGTGCACACCCCGCACCGGGACAAGGTCCGGGGCGTCGAGCGCAGCCTCGCGGTGGTCGCCGAGTCGGGCATCGACCCCGGCCGGGTGGTGCTGGACCACCTCAACGAGGTCACCGTGAAGCTGGTCCGGGACACCGGTTGCTGGCTGGGCTTCTCCATCTACCCGGACACCAAGATGTCCCCGCCCCGGATGGTGGAGCTGCTGCGCACGTACGGCGCCGAGCGGGTCCTGGTCAACTCCGCCGCCGACTGGGGGCGCTCGGACCCGCTGCTGACCCGGGCCACCGGTGAGGCGATGCTGCTGGCCGGGTTCACCGACGACGACGTCGACCGGGTGCTCTGGCGCAACCCGGTGGAGTTCTACGGGCAGTCCGGGCGGCTCGACCTGACCGACCTCGACGCCGCGTCCGCCGGCACCTTCGCCGGGAACTCGATCCTGCGCGGCGGCGACTGATGCGGCTGCGGCACGCCGACGGCAGCACCGTCCACCTCGGCTACTGCACCAACGTGCACCCCGCCGAGGACGCCGCCGGCATCCTCGCCCAGCTGGAGACCCACGCCGAGCCGGTGCGCGAGGCGCTCGGCGCCGACCTGCTCGGGCTCGGCCTCTGGCTGGCCGCGCCGGTCGCCGCCGAGCTGGCCGCCGACCCGGCCGCCCGCCGCCGGCTGCGCGCCGAGCTGACCCGCCGCGGGCTGGAGGTGGTCACCCTCAACGGCTTCCCGTACGCGGCCTTCCAGGCCCCGGTGGTCAAGGGCGCCGTCTACCGACCGGACTGGACCACCGACGACCGGCTGCGCTACACCCTCGACCTGGCCCGGGTGCTCGCCGACCTGCTCCCCGACGACGCGGCCCGGGGCTCGGTCTCCACCCTGCCGCTGGCCTGGCGGGACCCCTGGGACGCCGCCCGCGCCGACACCGCCCGCCGCCGGCTGGACGACCTCGCGGCCGGGCTCGCCACGATCGAACGGGAGACCGGCCGCCCGGTGCGGGTCGGCTTCGAACCGGAGCCGGGCTGCGTGGTCGAGCGCACCGGGCAGGCCGTCACCGCGCTGGCCGGCGTGGACACCGACCGGCTCGGCGTCTGCCTGGACCTGGCGCACCTCGCCTGCGCCTGGGAGGAGCCGGTCGAGGCGCTGGCCCGGCTGCGCGCCGCCGGGCTCCCGGTGGTCAAGGTGCAGGTCTCCGCCGCCCTGGAGGCCGCCGAGCCGCAGCGCGCCGCCGACGCGCTGGCGCGCTGGGTGGAGCCCCGTTTCCTGCACCAGACCCGGGCCGCCGGCTGCGCACACGCCGCCGACCCGGCCGACCCGGCGTACGCCGCCGACGACCTGGACGGCGCGCTGGCCGACCGGCCGCCGGGGCCGTGGCGGGTGCACTACCACGTGCCGCTGCACGCCCCGCCCGAGCCGCCGCTGACCTCGACCGTGCCGGTGCTGCGCGCCGCGCTGGCCGAGCTGTTCGCCGGTCCCGCCGCCGGCTGCGACCACCTCGACGTCGAGACGTACACGTGGGGGGTGCTGCCGGCGGCGCGCCGGCCGGGCACCGACGCCGAGCTGGCCGCCGGCATCGCCGCCGAGCTGGCCTTCGCCCGCGACGAGCTGGTCGCGCTCGGCCTGACGCCGGCGGAGGAGTTCCGTCCCGACGACCGGAGGGGTACGACGATGAGCGAGGACCGACGACACCGCGAGGTGCCGGCATGAGCCGGCGGCTGGTGGTGCTGGACGTGGTCGGGCTGACCCCACGGCTGCTGGCGCACATGCCCCGGCTGCGCGCGGTCGCCGACGAGGGGTTCGCCGCCGGCCTGGGCACGGTGCTGCCCGCGGTGACCTGCTCGGTGCAGGCGACCCTGCTCACCGGGGAGCCGCCCGCCGGGCACGGGATCGTCGGCAACGGCTGGTACTTCCGGGACCTGGGTGAGGTGCTGCTGTGGCGGCAGCACCACGCGCTGGTCGGCGGGGAGAAGCTCTGGCAGGCCGCCCGCCGGGCCGAACCGGGTTACACGGTTGCCAACGTCTGCTGGTGGTACGCCATGGGCGCCGACGTGGACTGGACGGTCACCCCGCGCCCGGTCTATCACGCCGACGGCCGCAAAGAGCCGGACTGCTGGACCGACCCGCCGGAGCTGCGCGACACGCTCACGAACGCGCTGGGCACCTTCCCGCTCTTCACCTACTGGGGGCCGGGCGCCGGGCTGCCCTCCTCGGCGTGGATCTGCCGGGCCGCCGAGCGCATCCTCGCCGACCACGCGCCGGACCTGACCCTGGTGTACGTCCCGCACCTCGACTACGACCTGCAACGCTTCGGCCCGTCCTCGCTCCGGGCCGCCGCCGCGGCGGCGGAGCTGGACGCGGTGCTCGGCCCGCTGCTGGACGCCGCCCGGGCGCGGGACGCCACCGTGGTGGCGCTGTCGGAGTACGGCATCACCGACGTCTCCCGGCCGGTGGACGTCAACCGGTTGCTGCGCGCCGAGGGGCTGCTGCGGGTCTACACCCAGGCGGGCATGGAGTACCTGGACCCGTGGACGTCGCGCGCCTTCGCCGTGGCCGACCACCAGGTGGCCCACGTCTACGTCCGGGACCCGGCCGACGTGCCGGCGGTGGCGAAGCTCTGCGCCGGCCTGCCCGGGGTGGCCGAGGTGCTCGACGCCGACGGCAAGGCGGCGGCCGGGCTGGACCATCCGCGCGCCGGTGAGCTGGTGCTGGTGGCCGAGCCGGACGCCTGGTTCACCTACTACTACTGGCTCGACGACGCCCGTGCCCCGGACTTCGCCCGGCTGGTGGAGATTCACCGCAAGCCGGGGTACGACCCGGCCGAGCTGTTGTTCGATCCGGCGGCGCCGGGGGCGGCGAAGCGCCGGGCGGCGGTCGCGCTGGCCCGCAAGAAGCTCGGCATGCGGTACCTGATGAGCGTGGTCGGGCTGGACGCCGGGGCGCGGGCGATCCGGGGCTCGCACGGTCGGCTCCCCGCCGACCCGGCGGATGCCCCGGTGCTGCTCTGCTCCGATCCGGCCGCCGCCCGGGACCGGCTCGCGGCCACCGAGGTCAAGGCGCTGCTGCTGGAGCTGGCCGGGCTGGCCCCGCCGGGGTCACCGGCCGGCGTGGCACCGGTGCCGTCGGCGGCCGCCGGGTCGGGTGTGCGCGGGCGACCGCCCGGTCCGGCCGGGCCGCCTCCGGGGCCGGGGGGCGGGCGGTGACCGTCACCGCCGCGCCGACCGACACCAGCGGGTTGCGGGCGCGGTTCGACGCCGAACTGATGGCCTTCCTGGACCGGCAGGGGCCGGACTGGCCGGACGGCGCGCCGCGCGGCATCTTCGCCGCCCTGCACCGGTTCGTGCTGGCCGGCGGGAAGCGGCTGCGCCCGCTCTTCTGCTACTGGGGCTGGCGCGGCGCCGGGGGCGGGGACGACCGGCCGATCGTGGTCGCCGCGGCGGCGCTGGAGCTGTTCCACGCGTTCGCGCTGATCCACGACGACATCCTCGACGGCAGCGACCGGCGCCGGGGCGCGCCGTCGGTGCACCGGCTCTTCGCCGACCTGCACACCCGCTCCGCCTGGCGGGGCGACCCGGAGGCGTACGGGCGGAACACCGCGCTGCTCTGCGGCGACCTCTGCGCCGCCTGGTCGGACCAGATGTTCCACGAGTGCGGGCTGAGCACCGCGCAGGTCTGCCGGGGGTACGCGGTCTTCGCCCGGATGCGGACCGAGGTGATCGCGGGGGAGTACCTGGACCTGGTGTCCGGCGTGGGCGACGGCTCGGTGGCCAGCGCGCTCACCGTGATCCGGATGAAGGCCGCCCGGTACACGGTCACCCGCCCGTTGCAGATCGGCGCGGCGCTGGCCGGGGGCGAGCCGGAGCTGGTCGCCGCGCTCACCGACTTCGGTGACCCGCTCGGCGACGCGTTCCAGCTCCGTGACGACGTGCTCGGCGTCTTCGGTGACCCGGCGGTGACCGGCAAGTCCGTCCTGGACGACCTGCGGGAGGGCAAGCCGACGGTGATGATGGCGCTGGCCCGGGACGCCGCCGACCGGGCGCAGAGCGCCCGGCTGCGCGACCTGTTCGGCAATCCGGGCCTGGACGCGGACGGGGCGGCTGAGCTGCGGGCGATCATCGAGGCGACCGGGGCGCGGGAGCAGATCGAGCGGCTGATCCTGCTGCGCGCGGAGGCCGCCCGGGCCGCGCTGGACCGGTTGCCGTTGCAGGAGCCGGCGCTGGCGGCGCTGGCCGGGCTGGCCGACCAGGCGGTACGCCGCCGGAGCTGACGGCGGTACGCGCGACGGTCCGCCGGGGCCTTCCCTCGCCGTGTCCGCCGACTTTCAGCCAATCGAACAAAAGTTTGCGTTCGTGGGGCAGAAGGTATGGACAGCAAAATTCACAAGCCTTAATGTTCGTGGCATCACGAACCTGTTTCGTCGAGGTGAACCGGCGGCGCGGTAACCCATCGACTGGTGGCCTCCGGGCGCGCGGTCCCCCCGCCCCGACCGGTGGTCGCGGCCGGTCCGGCGCCGCCCGGGTCGGCCCTGCCGTACCCCCCCTACCCGGCATCCGGCGCGACGGCGCGCGCCCCACCCTGGCAGTCACTCGTCAGGAAGGGACAGCAGAGCATGTCCATGAAGGACACACCCACCCACCGCTCCCCACGATGGTTCTCCGCCACTTCCGCCCTGCTCCTGGTGGCGGCCGTCGGCACGGTCGGCCTCACCGCCGGTCCCGCCGCCCTCGGCGGCCCGGCGCCGGCCTCCGCCCACCCCATCACCGCCACCGACTTCCAGCAGGTCACCCTCGCCAAGGGCGTCGCCGAGGTCGGCGAGCCGATGACGATCGCCGTGCTGCCGGACCGCTCGGTCCTGCACACCGCCCGCAACGGCACCGTGCGGCGGACCGACGCCAACGGCACCACCTCGGTCATCGGCACCCTGTCGGTCTACACCCACGACGAGGAAGGGTTGCAGGGCGTCGGGGTCGACCCGAACTTCGCCAGCAACCGGCACATCTACCTGTACTACGCCCCGCCGCTGTCCACCCCGTCCGGCGACGCGCCGGCCACCGGCAGCGACTTCTCCGCCTGGCAGGGCGTCAACCGGCTCTCCCGCTACACCCTCAACAGCGACTTCACCCTGAACACCGGCAGCAAGGTCGACATCCTCGACGTGCCGGCCGACCGGGGCATCTGCTGTCACGTCGGTGGCGACATCGACTTCGACGCCGCCGGCAACCTCTACCTCTCCACCGGCGACGACACCAATCCGTTCGACTCGTCCGGCTACGCCCCGATCGACGAGCGCACCAACCGCAACCCGGCGTACGACGCCCAGCGCAGCTCGGCCAACACCAACGACCTGCGCGGCAAGATCCTGCGGATCAAGGTGAACGCCAACGGGACGTACTCGATCCCGACGGGCAACATGTTCGTCGACTCCGACCCGAAGACCCGCCCCGAGATCTACGCGATGGGCTTCCGCAACCCGTTCCGGATGAGCGTCGACAAGACCACCGGCATCGTCTACGTCGGCGACTACGGCCCGGACGCCGGCACCACCAGCAGCCGCGGCCCGAGCGGTCAGGTCGAGTTCAACCGGATCACCGGGCCGGGCAACTACGGCTGGCCGTACTGCACCGGGACCAACACGGCCAACGAGACGTACGCCGAGTGGGACTTCGCCAACAACACGGCCGGGGCCAAGTACAACTGCACCGGCGGGCCGACCAACAACTCGTTCCGCAACACCGGCCTGACCACCCTCCCGGGCGCCAAGGCGGCCTGGATCCGGTACGCCGGCGACGCCGGCAGCCCGCCGGAGTTCGGTGGCGGGTCCGAGTCGCCGATGGCCGGCCCGGTCTACCGGTACAACGCCTCGTCGACCTCCACCACCAAGTTCCCCCAGTCGTTCGACGGGCAGTTCTTCGCCGGTGAGCTGGGCCGGGGCTGGATCAAGCCGATCCACCTCAACGCCGACGGCAGCCCGGGCACCATCGACACGTTCCCGTGGAACGGCAAGCAGGTCATGGACATGGCGTTCGGGCCCGACGGCGCGCTCTACGTCCTCGACTACGGGACCGGCTACTTCAACGGCGACGCCAACTCCGCGCTCTACCGGTACGACTACATCGCCGGCGGCAACGCCGCGCCGACCGCGGTCGCCACGGCGGACAAGACCTCCGGCGCGGCCCCGCTGACCGTCGCGTTCTCCTCGTCGGGCTCCTCCGACCCGGAGGGCGGTGCGCTGAGCTACTCGTGGAACTTCGGCGACGGCACCAGCTCCACCGCGGCGAACCCGACCAAGACCTACAACAGCAACGGCACCTACACGGTCACGCTGACCGTGACCGACCCGCAGGGCGCGACCGGCACCGCCAACGTGACCATCGGGGTCGGCAACACCGCGCCCACGGTCACCATCACCAGCCCGGGCAACGGCCAGTTGTTCAGCTACGGCGACACCGTGCCGTTCAGCATCACCGTCACCGACCCGGAGGACGGCACCATCGACTGCACCAAGGTCAAGATGACCTACGTGCTGGGCCACGACAGCCACGGTCACCAGATCACCTCGAAGAACGGCTGCTCCGGCTCGATCACCATCCCGGTCGACGGTGAGCACGACGACGCGGCGAACATCTTCGCGATCTTCGACGCCGAGTACACCGACGCGGGCGGGCTGACCACCCACAAGCAGCACACCCTCCAGCCGAAGAAGCGCCAGGCGGAGCACTACAAGACCTCGTCCGGCATCGCGCAGTACAGCAAGACGACGGCCGAGGGCGGGAAGACCGTCGGGAGCATCGACAACGGCGACTGGATCGCCTTCGAGCCGTACAAGATCAACAACGTGACGTCGTTCACCGCCCGGGTCTCCTCCGGCGGCGCCGGCGGCACGCTGCAGGTGCGGGCCGGCTCGGCCACCGGCACCGTGCTCGGTTCGGCCACCGTCCCGGTCACCGGCTCCTGGGAGACGTTCCAGAACGTCACCGGCACCATCTCCAGCCCGCCGGCCGGCACGACCACCCTCTACCTCACCTTCGCCGGTGGGGCGGGAGCGCTCTTCGACGTGGACTCGTTCACGTTCACCACGGGCACCGGTGGTGGCGGCACCGGGCCGATCGTCGGCCTCGCCGGCAAGTGCCTCGACGTGCGCAACGCGGCGACCGCCGACGGCACCCAGATCCAGATCTACACCTGCAACGGCACCACGGCGCAGACCTGGACGGTGACCGCGAACTCGACGGTCAAGGCGCTGGGCAAGTGCCTGGACGTCTCCGGCGGCGGTTCGGCCGACGGCACGAAGATCCAGCTCTGGACGTGCAACGGTTCGGGCGCGCAGAACTGGTCCGCGCAGGCGGACGGCACGTTGAAGAACCCGCAGTCGGGCAAGTGCCTGGACGTGTCGGGCAACAACTCCGCCGACGGCACCGCAGTGCATCTGTGGACCTGCCACACCGGCGCCAACCAGAAGTGGACCCTGCCCTAACCACACGCCAGGGGCCCCCGGTCCACGCCCCGCGCCGCCCGGGGGCCCCGCCCACCCCGCTCAGTTCGCCAGTCCGCAACCCCGCAACCCGCAGCCCGCGGCCCCCCGCCGGCAGCAGCAGTCAGGAGAGCGACATGCGCAGACTCCTCCGACCCGTCCTCGGCGCGGCCACCGCCGTCCTCGCCGCCATCGCCTGCACCGTCCCCGCCACCCCGGCGTCCGCCGCCGACGCCCCGTACGACGTGCTGGTCTTCTCCAAGACCGCCGGGTTCCGGCACGACTCCATCGCGGTCGGCACCCAGGCCATCCGGGACCTCGGCGCGGCCAACAGCTTCACCGTCACCGCTACCGAGGACGCCGCCGCGTTCACCACCGGCAACCTGGCCCAGTACGAGGCGGTCATCTTCCTCAACACCACCGGTGACGTGCTCAACGCCACCCAGCAGACCGCCTTCGAGTCGTACATCGGCTCCGGCGGCGGTTTCGTCGGCGTGCACTCCGCCGCCGACACCGAGTACAACTGGTCCTTCTACGGCAACCTGGTCGGGGCGTACTTCGCCTCGCACCCGGCCATCCAGCAGGCCAACGTCAAGGTGGAGCACCGGGGGCACGCGGCCACCGCGCACCTGCCGCAGACCTGGACCCGCACCGACGAGTGGTACAACTACCAGACCAACGCCCGCTCCACCGCCCGGGTGCTGGCCACCCTGGACGAGTCGTCGTACTCCGGCGGCTCGATGGGCGCGGACCACCCGCACTCCTGGTGCAAGACCTACAGCGGCGGCCGGGCCTTCTACACCGGCGGCGGGCACACCCAGGCGTCGTACTCGGAGCCGGCGTTCCGGGCGCACCTGCTCGGCGGCATCCGCTACGCCGCCGGCCGGAGCAAGGCCGACTGCCGGCCGGAGACCGGCTACACCGCGCTCTACAACGGCTCCACCACCGGGTGGTCGCAGGCCGGGCCGGGCAGCTTCACCAACGCCGACGCCACGCTCACCTCGGTCGGCGGGATGGGTCTCTACTGGTACAGCGCCAAGCAGTTCACCAACTACTCCCTCAAGCTGGACTGGAAGCTGGCCGGGGACGACAACTCCGGAATCTTCATCGGCTTCCCGCCGTCGAGCGACCCCTGGTCCGCGGTGAACAACGGCTACGAGATCCAGATCGACGCCACCGACGCGGCCGACCGCACCACCGGCGCGGTCTACACCTTCAAGTCCGCGGACATCGCCGCCCGGGACGCGGCGCTGAACCCGCCGGGGGAGTGGAACACCTACGAGCTGCTGGTCGAGGGTGAGCGGCTCCAGATCTTCCTCAACGGCGTGAAGATCAACGACTTCACCAACACCAACCCGGCCCGCTCGCTCGCCGGACACATCGGCCTGCAGAACCACGGCAGCGGCGACGACGTGTCGTTCCGCAACATCCGGATCAAGGAGCTGGGCTCCACCCCGGGCGGGAACACCACCGTCCAGGCCGAGTCGTTCAGCTCGGCCAGCGGGGTCACCCCGTTCACGAAGGCCGGCGCGAACGGCGGGCAGACCCTCGGCTACATCGACCCGGGCGACTGGTCGGCGTACAACGGGGTCGACCTGACCGGCGTGACGTCGTTCAAGGCGCGGGTCGTCTCCGGCGGCCCCGGCGGCACCATCCAGGTACGCACCGGCTCCACCACCGGCACCGTGCTCGGCTCGGTCGCGGTGCCGAACACCGGCAGCTGGACGACGTATGCCGACGTCACGACGAACCTCAGCGGGGTGCCGTCGGGCACGCAGAACCTCTACCTGACCTTCACCGGCTCGGGTAGCGGGCTCTTCGACGTGGACGACTTCACCCTGGTGAAGGGGTCCGGCACCGGCGGGACCGGCCCGATCAAGGGCCTGGCCGGCAAGTGCCTCGACGTGCGCAGCAGCGGCACCGCCGACGGCACCCAGATCCAGATCTACACCTGCAACGGCTCCGGGGCACAGACCTGGACGGTGACCCCGAACTCGACGATCAAGGCGTTCGGCAAGTGCCTGGACGTCTCCGGCGGCGGTTCGGCCGACGGCACGAAGATCCAGCTCTGGACCTGCAACGGCTCGGGCGCGCAGAACTGGTCCGCGCAGGCCGACGGCACGCTGAAGAACCCGCAGTCGGGCAAGTGCCTGGACGTGTCGGGCAACAACTCCGCCGACGGCACCGCGGTGCACCTGTGGACCTGCCACACCGGTGCCAACCAGAAGTGGACCCTGCCCTGATGAACCGACCGGCCCGGCCCACCCCTCGGGCCGGCCCGGTCCACACCGACACCGCCGGGGTGCCCACGCACCCCGGCGGTGCCGCGTCCGGGCCCGGGCGGCTGCCGTACCTTGACCGCATGGGACGCCTCGCGCAGTGGCGCCGGGCCGCGCGGGCGCATCCGGCGGTCGCCGACGCGGTGCTGGCCACCGCGCTCTTCGTGGTCAGCCTGCTGCCGGTGAACCCGCCCGGCGGGCCGTCCCGGGCGCCGCTCACCGCCGGCGCGGTGCTGCTCGCCGCGCTCGGCTGCGGTGCGCTGGCGGTGCGCCGCCGTTACCCGCTGCCGGTGCTCGCCCTGACCACGGTCGCCGTGGTGCTCGCCCAGCTCACCGGCCTGGCCGGGGGGCCCTTCGTGCTCACCGTGGCGATCGCCGCGTACACCGTGGCCACCCGCACCGACCGGCGGACCGCCGCCGTGGCCGGCGCGGTCAGCGCCCTCGCCGTCGGCGCGGCGGCGATCGCCACGCTCGGCGTGGCCTGGCTCGACCCGGCGGTGGTGGTGCTGCTGCTCTGGTTCGGCGTCGCGGTGGCCGTCGGCGACGCGGTGCGCAGCCGGCGGGCGTACGTGGCGGTGCTGGAGGAGCGGGCCCGGCGCGCCGAGCAGACCCGCGAGGAGGAGGCGCTGCGCCGGGTCGCCGAGGAGCGGTTGCGCATCGCCCGGGAGCTGCACGACGTCGTCGCCCACCACATCGCCCTGATCAACGTGCAGGCCGGGGTGGCCGGGCACCTGCTGCGCGGCCGGCCCGACGCCGCCGAGGAGGCGCTCGGGCACGTCCGGGCGGCCGGCCGCACGGTCCTCGCCGAGCTGGCCACCCTGCTCGGGGTGCTGCGCCGGTCGGAGGAGACGGACGCGCCCACCGAGCCGGCCCCCAGCCTCAACCGGCTGGACGCCCTGGTCGAGGGGTTCAGCACCGGCCAGCCGGTGCGCTGGACCGTCGCCGGCCAGCCCCGCCCGCTGCCGACCGCGGTGGACGTCGCGGCGTACCGGATCATCCAGGAGTCGCTCACCAACGCCCACCGGCACGCGCCGGACGCGGCGGTGGCGGTCCGGCTGCGCTACGACCCCCACGGCGTCACCATCGAGGTACGCGACACCGGCGCCGAGGCCTCCCCGGCGCCCACCCCGGGCGCGGGCCTGGGCCTGCTCGGCATGCGCGAGCGGGCCGAGGCGGTCGGCGGCACCTTCACCGCCGGCCCGCGTCCCGAGGGAGGCTGGACCGTCCGGGCCGAGCTGCCCGCACCGGAGGAGGAGGCCGCATGACTGTCCGCGTGCTGCTCGCCGACGATCAGAAGCTGATCCGGGCGGGGTTCCGGGCGCTGGTCGACTCGGCCGCCGACCTGGAGGTGGTCGGTGAGGCCGCCACCGGCCGGGAGGCCGTGGCGCTGGCCCGCAGCACCCGCGCCGACGTGGTGCTGATGGACATCCGGATGCCCGAGCTGGACGGCCTGGCCGCCACCGCCGAGATCAGCGCCGACGAGGACCTGGCCGGGGTGCGGGTGCTGATCCTGACCACCTTCGAGGTCGACGAGTACGTCTTCCAGGCGCTGCGTGCCGGGGCCAGCGGCTTCCTCGGCAAGGGCGTCGAGCCGGCCGAGCTGCTCGACGCCATCCGTACCGTCGCCGCCGGCGACGCCCTGCTCTCCCCGAAGGCGACCCGGGGGCTGATCGCCCGGTTCCTGGCCCACCCCGAGCCGGACCCGCGGGCCGCCCCGGAACGGCTGCGGGTGCTCACCGACCGGGAGCGGGAGGTGGTCACCCTGGTGGCCGCCGGCCTCTCCAACGACCAGATCGCCGACCGGCTGGTGGTCTCCCCGCTGACCGCGAAGACCCACGTCAACCGGGCCATGGCCAAGCTGGGCGCCCGGGACCGGGCCCAGCTCGTCGTGATCGCGTACCAGAGCGGGCTGGTGCGGGTCGCGGAGCCGCCGGCGCGCTGAGCCGGCCGGCGGTCGCGGTAGTCGCGCCGCCGGTCTACCGCGACCGCGGTACGCGCAGGTGTCCGCGCTCGGCCGACGCCACGGCCGGGGTACGCGGGCGATCGTTGGTCGCATGATCGACGTGAGCCAGCTCAGCAAGCGCTACGGCGACAAGGTCGCCGTCGACTCCCTCACCTTCCAGGTGCGGCCCGGGATCGTCACCGGCTTCCTGGGGCCCAACGGGGCCGGCAAGTCCACCACCATGCGGATGATCCTCGGCCTGGACGCCCCGAGCGCCGGCACGGTGACCGTCAACGGCCGCCGGTACGCCGACCACCCCGCTCCGCTGCGCGAGATCGGGGCGCTGCTGGAGGCGAGGGCGGTGCACACCGGCCGCTCGGCCCGCAACCACCTGCTCGCCATGGCGGCCACCCACGGCATCGGCCGGCGGCGGGTCGACGAGGTGATCGAGCTGGTCGGGCTCGGCGAGGTGGCCGGCAAGCGGGCCGGCGGCTTCTCCCTCGGCATGGGCCAGCGGCTCGGCATCGCCGCCGCGCTGCTCGGCGACCCGCGGGTGGTGATGCTCGACGAGCCGGTCAACGGCCTCGACCCGGACGGCATCCGGTGGATCCGCGGGCTGCTGCGGGGGCTCGCCGCCGAGGGCCGCACGGTCTTCGTCTCCTCGCACCTGATGAGCGAGATGGCGCAGACCGCCGAGCACCTGATCGTGGTCGGCCGGGGCCGGCTGATCGCCGACGTCCCGCTGGCCGAGTTCACCCGGCAGGCCACCCGCGGCACCGTGCGGGTCCGCTCGCCGCAGGCAGCCGCCCTGCGGGACCTGCTGCTCGGCCCGGACGTGACCGTCACCGGCGGCGAGCCGGGCCTGCTCGAGGTGACCGGGCTGCGCCGCGAGGAGATCGGCGACCGGGCCGCCGCCGCCGGACTCACGCTGCACGAGCTGACCGCCGCCGAGGCCTCCCTGGAGGAGGCCTTCATGACCTTGACCCGGGACGCCGTCGAGTACCACGGCGTACCCGCCCCGCCCGTCCCCACCGCCGGGAGCGCCCGATGACCGCCACCACCACCGCCACTACCGCCACTCCTGCCGTGCCCGCCGACGCCCGCGTCACCTGGTGGCGGGTGGTCCGCGCCGAGTGGATCAAGTTCCGTTCGCTGCGCTCGTCCGTGATCATGCTGGCCGCCACGGTGGTCGTCTTCGCCGCCCTGGGCCTCGGCTTCGCCACCTTCCTGGCCGACAACCCGCCGGAGCCGGGGACACCCGCGCCGCCCGGCGGGCCGTCCTCACTCGACCCGCTCGGCGCGAGCCTGGGCGGCGTGAACCTGGCCCAACTCCTCGTCGGCACGCTCGGCGTGCTGCTGGTCGCCGGCGAGTACGCCACCGGCATGATCCGCTCCTCGCTCGCCGCGGTGCCGAAGCGCTGGCCGGTGCTCGCTGCCAAGGTGGCCGTGCTGGCCGGCGTCGCGCTGGCCGTCCTGGTGCCCACCGTGCTGCTGACCTTCCTCGGCGGGCAGGCGATTCTCGGCGACGAGGGGATCTCCCTGTCCGACGACGGGGTGCTGCGCGCGGTGCTCGGCACCGCGCTCTACCTGGCCGGGGTGGGGGTGCTCGGGATGGCACTGGGCGCGCTGCTGCGGACCACCGCCGGGGCGCTGACCAGCCTGGTGGCGCTGCTGCTGGTGATCCCCGGGCTCGCCTCGCTGCTGCCGGAGAGCTGGTCTGAGGCGATCTCGCCGTACTTGCCGTCCAACGCCGGGCAGGCGTTCATGTCCCTGTCGTCGGAGGCAGACCTGCTCTCACCCGGGGCCGGCCTGGCGGTCTTCCTCGGCTGGCTGGTGGTGTCGGTCGGCGGGGCCGTGATCCTGCTGCGCCGCCGCGACGCCTGACCCGCACGGACCGGGGTCGCCCGTCGGCCCCGGTCCGGCGGCCCCTTCCCAGCCGGTCCCGGCGGTCCTAGAGTGAGGGCGGCGACCGCGAGGTGGCCGGTGACCCGGCGGGAGGCGCAACCCGTCGGGCCCAGGTGCGTGCCGCACCCACCGGTGACCCGTGACCGCCTCCGCACCGGTGGCCCCTCGCCCCGCCCACGCTCAGGAATCCCCATCACGACAGGGGAGACAACGACGATGGCGCGACCGATCACGCTCTTCACCGGCCAGTGGGCCGATCTTCCGTTCGACGAGGTCTGCCGGCTCGCCTCCGAGTGGGGCTACGACGGGTTGGAGATCGCCTGCTGGGGTGACCACTTCGAGGTCGACAAGGCCCTCGCCGACGACTCGTACGTCGAGCGCAAGAAGGAGACCCTCGCCAAGCACCGCCTCAGCGTCCACGCCATCTCCAACCACCTCGTCGGGCAGGCGGTCTGCGACCACCCGATCGACGAGCGGCACCAGGGCATCCTGCCGGCCCGGATCTGGGGAGACGGCGAACCCGAGGGGGTACGCCGGCGCGCCGCCGAGGAGATGAAGGACACCGCCCGCGCGGCGGCGAAGCTCGGGGTGAAGACGGTGGTCGGGTTCACCGGCTCGTCCATCTGGCACACCCTGGCGATGTTCCCGCCGGTGCCGCCGGAGATGATCGAGCGGGGCTACCGGGACTTCGCCGACCGGTGGAACCCGATCCTCGACGTCTTCGACTCCGTCGGCGTCCGCTTCGCCCACGAGGTGCACCCCAGCGAGATCGCCTACGACTACTGGACGACGCGGCGGGCGCTGGCGGCGATCGGGCACCGGCCGGCGTTCGGGCTCAACTGGGACCCGTCGCACTTCGTCTGGCAGGAGCTGGACCCGGTGAACTTCATCCTCGAGTTCGCCGACCGGATCTACCACGTGGACTGCAAGGACGCGAAGGTGCGCACCGGCGACGGGCGGCGCGGCCGGCTCTCGTCCCACCTGCCCTGGGCTGACCTGCGCCGGGGCTGGGACTTCGTCTCCACCGGCCACGGCGACGTGCCCTGGGAGGACTGCTTCCGGGCGCTCAACGCGATCGGCTACGACGGGCCGATCTCCATCGAGTGGGAGGACGCCGGGATGGACCGGCTGGTCGGCGCGCCGGAGGCGTTGCAGTTCGTCCGCCGGCTCGCCTTCGACGCCCCCACGGCCGCCTTCGACGCCGCCTTCAGCAGCAGCAAGGACTGACCCGGCCCGGCCCGACCGGCCCGGGGCTGCCCTCGCCGTACGGCGGGCGGCACCTGGGGCCGGTCGGGTTCGCGGGCAGGCCGGTCAGTCGGCGGTGAAGGCCTGTTCGCTGATCAACCGGGCCGCGCCCACCAGGCCGGCCCGCTCGCCCAGGTCGGACAGGACGATCGGCATCGTGCCGGTGGTCAGCGGCGCCGACCGGCGGTAGACCACGGCCCGGATCTCGGCCAGCAGGGTGTGGCCGAGGCCGTCCGGGGCGCCCCCGATGATCACGATGCCGGGGTTGACGAAGCTCACCAGCCCGACCAGCACCTGGCCCAGCCGGCGGCCGGCGTCGCGCACCACGGCCTGGACCGCCGGGTCGCCGCCGGCCGCCGCCCCGGTGACGTCCGCCATGGTCAGGGTGCCGGTGGCGGCCAGCCGGTCGGCCAGGGCGGGGGAGCGGCCCGACCGCGCCGCGTCGAGCGCCGCGCCGACCAGCCCGGCCTCTGCGCAGTACGCCTCCAGGCAGCCCGCCTCGCCGCAGCCGCAGCCCGGGCCGTCGTCGCCGATCCGCAGGTGGGCGATGTCGCCGGCGCCGCTCGTCGCGCCCCGGTGCACCGCGCCCCGCAGCACCAGGCCGCAGCCGATCGCGGTGCCGAGCTTGACGTACAGGAAGTCGTCGAAGGTGCGGCCGATCCCGGCGTGCTGCTCGCCGAGCGCCATCACGTTGGCGTCGTTGTCGACCAGGGTCGGGCAGCCCAGCTCGGCGCCGAGGGTGTCCCGCACCGGGAACCCGTGCCAGCCGGGCAGGGCGCCGGGGGCGAGCGGGGTGCCCTCCCGGAAGGCGACCGGCCCCGGCAGGCCGACTCCGACCCCGGTGAGCTGGGCCAGGCCCAGCTCGGCGCGGAGCTTGCCGACGAGTTCCCCGGCCCGGGCGACCACCGGCCCCGGACCGGACCGGACGTCCGCCGGTTCGCGGAGCTCGGCCAGCACGTTCAGCTCGCCGTCGGTGACGGCGACGGTGAGCCGGTCCGTGCCGATCACGACGCCGGCGAAGCGGACCGGGCCGGCGATGCGGAGCAGCGAGGACCGTCGGCCGCCCCGGGAGGCCGCCGGTCCGGCCGTCTCGACCAGGCTCAGCTCCACGAGCCGGTCCACCTCGGCGATCAGCCTGGACCGCGACAGGCCCACCGCGTCGCCCAGCTCCACCCGTGACCGCGGGCCGTCGTCGCGCAGCAGCCGCAGCAGTCGTGCCTGGTACGCGTTCTCCGGTCGGACGGGAACCATCGCCACCACCTCCGGCCGGAGTCTGCCACGGCGGTGTTACGTCCGATGGCGCGAGTGGCCCAGGTCGGCACTGCCGCCCGGCGCGTTGTCCTGCCCCCTTGGCACCGACGTGGCAGCAGGCGCTCCGGCCCACCGGCACCTGGAGGATCGTCGCAAGTGGCTCCGGTGGACCTGACCTGCGTCTCGATCGGCGCCACACGCCAGCGGGGCGGTCGTCGACGACGACCGGCCCGCTGGAAGGTGCGTCTAGAGGGTGCTGGCGTTGGTGCCGCCCGACGGCTTGGGCCGCGGGGTGGTGGTGGCCGACGACGAGGTGGGGGAGCTGGACGAGCCGCCCGACTTCGCGCCGATGGTGGCCGGCGTGCCCGCGAAGGCGTCGTCCGCCGCGGTCAGCTCCTGCTTGTTGCCGTTGCCCGTGCCCAGCTTCTCGCCGAGCTTGGACTGGCCGAGCTTGTCCTTGCCCTCGCTGTAGAGCCGGGTCGCCTGGGCCTGTGCGACACCCGCCGCCTCCTGGACGGTGGGGTGGTCGAGCACCTTACGGCCCCGGACGACCAGCTCCTCGTACTTCTCCCGGCCGGCACGGGCGCCCAGGACGAAGCCCGCAGCCAGCCCGCCAAGGAACATGATCTTTCCGCGCATGGCGGCTCCTTTCGTACCTGACGCTCCGCCGTTCCCGTCCGGAGATCCGGCCGGGACCGACCATGTCGCGCCTAGTCCTCTGTCGGCAGCTAACTACCCATCCTGCTCCGCGCTCATGCCTGCTTGTGCCGTGATGACGATTTGTCCGTTTTTATTCCTGCCGGGTCGCGGCCCTCGACCGGGTGGGCGCGGGAAGGTAACCCCCTGGACCAGACCCCCCGGGAATCCTGTACTCTTGTGCCGTCGCCGAGCGCCGGGGAGATCCGGAGCGCGGTGCCAAGCAGTCCCCCGTAGCTCAATTGGCAGAGCAGCCGGCTGTTAACCGGCAGGTTTTTGGTTCGAGTCCAAACGGGGGAGCTCACGATCCACCCGCGCCCGTCGGCCCCGCCGACGGGCG
>NZ_JBPQTL010000016.1:0-78826 GCF_051386295.1 Micromonospora sp. URMC 105
GCCCCAGGTCGATCATGAAGTTGACGGCAGTTGGAGAGATCTACTTCGCCGCCAACTTCATGATCGACGGAGGAAGCCCGGGGGGACGGTCACCTTCTACTCGGGCGGAGACGGCATTACCTGGCGGAGGATTTCGTCTACGACGCTCGCGAGAGGTGCGGTGGCGTCGATTACGGTGCCGGTTCTCGGAATGTCTTGCTTCGTTCGGTGCAGTCGCAGGATGAGTTCGCGTTCCGCCGGCCTTCCGCCCCACTCGTCTTCCGGCCGCCCGTCGAGTCGCCGATTCAACGTGTCCAGGTCGACGTCGAGGACGAAGACGCCGTCGAACAAGTCGATGAACTTGTGAAAGTTCCGTGAGCCCCCGCAGAAGAAGGTCACCGGCTCGTCGTGGTTGGCGATCAGAGCCCGCACGTCATCCACGCGCCAGATGTGGTGCTCGTGCCCGAGACCGTCCAACGGCTCACCGGTCTCCGGGTCGCCTTGATAAGCCAGTTCCCGGTCGCCATTGACGGCATGACAGCCGCGCCGCTGCAACTCTCTGCAGACCGAAGTCTTGCCGGTGCCTGAGACGCCCTCGATCAGATAGTTCCTCAGGCCCATCGCCGGATGATAACGAGCAAGGCGTGATCACCGCCGGGAGCGACGAGGCACGTCGATCAGCGCGCCGCGCCCTCCGGGCCTGACAGCTCACGGCTCTCGTACGCCTGACGGGAGCCGCAGACGTCGGCGCGGGAGCACATGGAGCGCGAGCCGTCGGCGTCCAGGCGGACGGTCACCGCGTCCCTCGGGACGCTGTGGCCGACCACGCGGCCCTCCCCTTCCGGCGTGGTGACGCGGGCGCCGACGGCCGGAGCAGACTCGGCGAACTTGGCGTACAGGGGATGTTCGTACTTCAGGCAGCACATGAGCCGGCCGCAGGCGCCGGAGATCCGCAGCGGGTTGAGCGGCAGGTCCTGGTCCTTCGCCATCCGGATGGTCACCGGTTCGAAGTCGTTGAGGAAGGTCGCGCAGCACAGGTCGCGGCCGCAGGAGCCGATGCCGCCCTGCACCCGTGCCGAGTCCCGGGCGGAGAGCTGGCGCAGCTCGACCCGGCAGCGCAGGGTCGCGCCCAGGTCGCGGACCAGTGAGCGGAAGTCCACCCGGTGCGGGGCGGTGAAGTAGACGGTGCTGCGGTCTCCCCCGGCGTCGCCCTCGCCGAGAACATGATCGACGGCGACCACCTTCATCGGCAGCCCGTGCTCGCGGATCAGCCGCTTGGCGGCCACCTTCGCCTCGGCCTTGCGCCGGCGCAGCAACTCGTCGCGGCGCAGGTCCTCGTCCTGGGCCAGGCCGGCCAGCTTCGGAAAGCCGTCGGTCTCCTCCGCCACCCACTGCGCCGCCCAGACGCACTCGGCCACCTCGGGCCCGTCGTCGGTCGGGACCAGCACCCGGTCGCCGACCTGCGGTCGCAGCTCCCCCGGGTCGAGGTAGTAGAGGCGCCCGTACCGGTTGAAGCTGACCGCGCAGAGCATGCCCATGCGGTCCACCCTACGACGGACGGCCGGTGCCGGCCCGACCCACCCGTCGCCGTGCGGTCACGCCGTGCAGTCATCCACGATCGTCGACTCGTTCCCTTGGGCCTCGCCCGGACGGTTGAATCGGGCCCCGCGGCGGGACAAACGCCGGGGGCAGGGCGTTGAGTGGAGGCAGACCTGCGGGGGGTGCAGGGAACGGCCACGGCGCCGCCGCCGGGGCCCGGTCCAGCCGGGCGTTGCGCGCGGCGCCGTGGGCCGTCCACCGTCAGCGGCCCACCCGGGTGACGCCGTCGTAGCGGACCGGCCCGCCGGTCGACGCCCGCCAGGCCGACTCGGTGAGGCTCGGCGACCACTGGCGCAGCAGCGTCTCGGCCCCGTCGTACGCCACCCCGAGCACCGAGAGCACCCTCGTGGCGATCTCCGCCGCCGCGCCGGCGCCGGTGGCCGAGTTGCCGCCCGGCGCGGTCGCGGCGAGTACGCGTACCGCCTCGGCGGAGCCGAGCACCTCGGCGAGCATCCGGGCCACCGCCAGCCGGCTGCCCTCCACCCAGTGGGCGAGCGCGTCGGCGTACCCGGCGGTCGACTCGATCCGCCCGACCAGGCTCTCCGGCCCCTCGTCCAGGTGGCGCAGCAGCGCCGAGCGCGCCTCGTCGTACGCGGAGGCAGCCGGCCCCGTCCACAGGCCCGGGTCGGTGAGGGCGGCGCACGCGTCGTCGTACCCGCGAACGAGCCGGCGCACGGCGTGCCCGGCGGTCGCCAGCGGCGCCGGTTGCAGGTCGAGGAAGGCGCGCAGCGCGTCGCCGGGGAGCACCTGCATGCGGCGCAGCAGCGGCCAGAGCCGGTGCCCCTCAGGGGCGCCGGTGGCGAGCAGGTGGTCGACCCGGCGCAGCAGGTCCAGGCCGGGCTCGGCGAGCCGGTCCAGGGCGTCCATCAGCGCTCCCCGGACAGCCGCCGACCGGCGGTGTCGTCGACGTCCACGTAGCGGTCGGCGGCGCTGCGTACGGCGGCGGCCGCGGCGGCGAGCCGGGCGGCGGCGGCGCCGGCCTCCCGGGACCGGTCCCCGGTGGCGGCGGTCCACTGCCGGTGCAGCGCCCGGCCGACCTCGCCGGGGCGACCCGGCGCGTCCGCGCCGAAGGCGGCGTGGGCCGGGTCGGCGGCGGTCACCGTGCGGGCGAGCACCGTCAGCGTGTCGCTCGCCTCCTCCAGGCGGGCGGCGAGGGCGCGCAGTGCGTCCATCTCAGGCCCCCGCCAGCGGCCGGTACGCCGCGAAGGTCTCGTTGTGCAGCTTCTCCCGGGCCCACTGCGCGGCGTCCGCCGCGGCGGAGACGGCGGCCTGCACCGAGCCGGCGACGTCGCGCGGGTGGCGCGAGTGCAGCGGCCCGAGGAAGCGGACGTCGGTGATCCGCCCACCGGCCGTCACCACCACCTCGACCAGCCCGTCCGGCGAACGGACGGTCACCTCGACGGTGTCGACCGCCTGGTCGAACTCGGCCTGCAGGGACTCGATGCGGCGGTAGCGCCGCACCGCCTCCTCGACCCACGCCTCGTCGATCTCGCGCGGCATCGGTTCTCCCCCCGGCCGGTCATCACTCTGCGTGCCGTAACCGTCACCACGGCACACCGGACCGTACCGCACGCCCACAACACCTGTCGATGCCTGTGGACAGGGGGAACTATCCCTTCCAGAGGGAGAGCATCATCGCCTCGACCGCGATCCGGGGCTTGACGTTCGCCTCGATCGCCGCTCGGCACTCCAGCACGGCCTCCAGCCGCCGCAGCGCGCCCTCGGCCTCCCACTTCTGCGCGCCCGCCTCGGCCAGCGCGGCGGTGTCGGTGTGCACCGGGGCCACCGGGGCGCGCAGCGCCATGGTGAGCGCGTCGCGGTAGAAGCCGGCCAGGTCGACCAGGGCGCGGTCCAGCGCGTCCCGCTGGGCGCGGGTGGCCCGCGACTTCTGCCGCTTCTCCAGGTCCTTGAGCTGCCCGGCCGCCCCGCGCATGGCCCCGGCCGCGCCCCGGCCGGTGCCGCCCGCGCCGAGCGCGGTCTGCAACGCCGCCCGCTCGGCCGCGTCGGCCTCGGCCACGGAGGCCTCGGCCTCCGCCTCGGCCGCCTCGATCAGGGCCGACGCCGCGTCGAGCGCGGTGCCGACGCCGGTCAGCCGGCGCGGTACCGCCAGCACCGCGTCCCGCCGCTGCCGCGCCTCGGGGTCCCGGGCCAGCCGCCGGGCCCGTCCGACGTGCCCCTGCGCGGCCGCCGCCGCCCACTGCGCCACGTCGGGCGCGATGCCGTCCCGGCGCACCAGCACCTCGGCCACCGCGGCGGCCGCCGGCTGCCGCAACGGTACGACGCGGCAGCGCGACCGGATGGTCACCGACACGTCGTCCGGGTGGGTGGACGGGGCGCAGAGCAGGAAGACGGTCCGCGGCGGCGGTTCCTCGATCGCCTTGAGCAGGGCGTTGCCGGCGGCCTCGGTGAGCCGGTCGGCGTCCTCGATGATCACGACCTGCCAGCGCCCGCCGGACGGGGTGCTGGCCGCCCGGAGCACCAGCGCGCGCATCTCGCCCACGCCGATGGAGAGCCCCTCGGGCACCACCAGGCGCACGTCCGCGTGGGTGCCGGTCATCGTGGTGTGGCAGCCGGGGCACTCGCCGCAGCCGGTGCCGTACGTGCACTGGAGCGCGGCGGCGAAGGCGCGCGCGGCCACCGACCGGCCGGAGCCGGGCGGTCCGGTGAAGATCCAGGCGTGGGTCATCCCCGCGCCCGGGTCGACCGCCGGCTGCCCCTCGGCCTCCTCGGCGAACGCCTCGGCGCCGGTCCGATCCGAGCCGGCACCGGCCGGGTGGGCGGCGCGCAGCACGGCGGCGGCCGCCGCGGCGGCGTGGCGCAGGGTCGCGACCGCCTCGTCCTGGCCGACCAGATCGGCGAAGACGTCGGGCATCAGGTCCGATGCTCCATCGTCACCAGCTCCGCGTCGGATAACTCGGGCTGCACCGAGGTGTCCGGCCCCTGGGCGGGGCGCGGATGCACGATGGCGGCCGGGTCCACCAGGAACTCCTCGACCCGGCGGGCGACCAGGGCGGTGATCTCCTCGGCCGGGCGGGAGGCGTCCAGCACCAGGTAGCGCTTCGGGTCGTTGGCGGCGAGGTCGAGGAAGGCGTACCGGACCCGCTCGTGGAAAGCGAGCGACTCGGCCTCCAGCCGGTCGGTGCCCTGGTTGCGCGAGGAGACCCGGGACAGGCCGGTGTGCGGGTCGACGTCGAGCAGCACCACCAGGTCGGGCTTGAGCCCGCCGGTGGCCCACGAGGAGAGCCAGGAGACCTCCTCGACCGGCAGCGTACGGCCGGCGCCCTGGTAGGCCAGGGAGGAGTCGACGTACCGGTCGCTGATCACCACGGCGCCCCGGACCAGCGCCGGACGGACCACGGTGGCGACGTGGTGCGCCCGGTCGGCGGCGTAGAGCAGCGCCTCGGCGCGCGGCGAGGGAGCCTCGGCGCCGGCGTTGTCGAGCACCAGGGAGCGGATCCGCTCGCCCACGCCGGTGGCGCCCGGCTCGCGGGTGACCACCACGTCCCGGCCCTGCTCGCGCAGCCGCTCGGCGAGCCGGTTGAGCTGGGTGGACTTGCCGGCGCCCTCGCCGCCCTCGAAGACGACGAACAGGCCGGTGGAGACGAAGGGCTCGGCGGGCAGCAGCGGGCGACCCCGGATCGAGCCCCAGAGGTCGGCGAGGACCGGCACGCCCTTCTTGTCGTCCATCTGCCCGAAGGCGCTGATCCCGGCGAAGATGCCGGCGGCGCCGGCCGCGAGCAGCAGCAGCCGGGTGGAGGAGACGGAGACGCCGAGGTCGGCGATGGTCAGCTTGCGGGAACCGCCGACGCCGACCAGGAGGCTGCTCAGCGCGATGGCCAGGATCAGCACCAGCCGGGTGCCGATCTGCACCACCGCGAAGACCCGGCCGCGCACCTCGTCGGCGACCTCGCCGCCGAGCAGCGTGGTGCCGGCGAGGAAGGCCATGCCGGCCCCGGCGCCGACCAGGATCGCACCGAGCATGGCCATCGACAGGTGGATGGCGAAGGCGAGCACCAGCACGGAGGCGCTGGCCAGCACGATGCTCATGCCGAACCAGCGGCGGCGGGACATGTCCCGCACCACCATCGGGCCGAGCCCGATGCCGATGGAGAGGCCGATGAAGATCGCGCCGAAGAGCATGTAGAAGGCGGCGTCGCCGGCGCCGAGCGAGGCCGCGAAGAACTTGGCCGTGCCGATCACGATGCCGCCGCCGGCGAACGCGCCGAAGATGCCGAGCACCAGGCCGCGTACCAGCGGGGTCTGCTTGATGAACTTCCAGCCCTCGGTGAACTGGCGCATCATGCTCTGCTCGGTGCGCTCCTGCTCGCCGACCTGCGTCTGGCTGATCTCCTTGATGCCGAAGGCGACCACCAGCGCGGTGGCCAGCCGGGAGAAGGAGTTGAACCAGAGGGCGAGCTGGGCCGGCTCGGCCCAGCCCGGCATCTCGCCGCCGGTCACCGTACGGACGCTGCGGTCGAGCACCGCCAGGGCGATCGCGGCGGCCACCGGGGTCAGGCCGTACGTGGTGATCAGCGTGAGCTGGTTGGCGGTCTCCAGCCGGGCGCGCGGGATCAGGTTGGGGACCGCGGCCTCCTTGGCCGGGATCCAGAGCAGCGTGATCGTCTCGATCAGGAAGGTGGCGACCGCCGCCCAGGTGACCACCACGCCACCGCTGGCCCCGGTGAGCGCGAGCAGCGGGATCGAGGCGAAGAGCACGAAGCGCAGCAGGTCGCAGATGACCATCGTCCAGCGCCGGTCGAAGCGGTCGGCGAGCACGCCGGCCACCGGGCCGAGCACCAGCGCCGGCAGCAGCCGGACCGCGATCAGCGTGCCGAAGGCGGCACCCTTGGCGGTGCTGCCGGAGACCTGGGCGGCGGCGAAGACGGAGGTGGCCAGCAGGCCGAGCCAGTCGCCGAAGGACGCCGCCCCGAGCACGATCCAGAGCCGGCGGAACGGCCGGATGCGCAGCACCGAACGGATCGCGGCCGCGCCGGACCGATCGGTCTGGGCTCCCGACTGCGCTCCGGACGCCGACACGCCGGGCGACTCGCCGTTCTTCTGGCTTTCGATGGCCGTACCTCCACGTGCCGGCCCAACGCTGGGCAGTCTCGGTGGAACACTCTAGTCCCGGTGGGGGGCCTCCCCACCGGCGACATTCTCCTGCTCGCCGAGCGTAGGCCGCCGGGACCAGCGACCGCAGCCCGGCGGTACATGAGGGTATTTCGCATTACTATCCCGGACAGTTAGCGTGCAACCGTGGCCATCGACAGCGACACCCTGCGCGAGCGCCTCGAATCGGCGACCGCCCACCTCGACCCGCCCTACGCCGTGGTCGACCTCACGGCCTTCGACGCCAACGCCGCCGCGCTGGCCGACCGGGCCCGCGGCAAGCCGCTGCGCGCCGCCAGCAAGTCGATCCGCTGCCGGGAGCTGACCGGCCGGGTGCTGGGCCGGCCGGGCTGGGCCGGGGTGATGGCGTTCACCCTGTCCGAGGCGATCTGGCTGGTCCGCACCGGGGTGACCGACGACGCCCTGGTCGCATACCCGACAGCGGAGCGGGCGGCGCTCGCCGAACTGGCCGCCGACCCCACGCTGGCCACGGCCGTCACCCTGATGGTCGACGGCACCGAACAGCTCGACCTGATCGACGCGGTCCGCGCCCCCGGCAACCGGCCGGAGCTGCGGGTCTGCCTCGAACTGGACGCCTCCTGGCGGCCCCTGGGCGGGCGGGTGCACGTCGGCGTGCGCCGCTCACCGGTGCACAGCGCCCGGGCCGCCGGCGCGCTCGCCGCCACCGTCGCCGCCCGGCCGGGCTTCCGGCTGGTCGGGCTGATGGCGTACGAGGCGCAGATCGCCGGCCTCGGCGACGCCCCGCCGGGGCGGGCCGCGCTCGGCGCCGCGATCCGGCTGGCACAGCGCGGGTCGTACCGCGAACTGCTGGCCCGCCGCGCTGCGGCGGTGGCGGCGGTACGCGAACACGCCGACCTGGAGTTCGTCAACGGCGGCGGCACCGGCAGCGTGGCCGCCACCAGCGCCGATCCCGCGGTCACCGAGGTCACCGCGGGATCGGGCCTGTACGGTCCGACGCTCTTCGACGCCTACCGCGCCTGGCAGCCGAGCCCCGCCGCGTTCTTCGCCTGCGCGGTGGTCCGCCGGCCGACGCCGCAACTCGCCACCGTGCTCGGCGGAGGCTGGATCGCCTCCGGCCCGGCCGAGCGCAGCCGCCTGCCCCGGCCCTGGCTGCCGGCCGGGCTGACGCTGGTCGGCACGGAGGGAGCCGGTGAGGTGCAGACCCCGGTGGCCGGTGCCGCGGCCGCCGGGTTGCGGGTCGGCGACCGGGTCTGGTTCCGGCACGCGAAGGCGGGCGAGCTCTGCGAGCACGTCAACGAGCTGCATCTGGTCTCCGGCGACGAGGTCATCGGCACCGTCCCCACCTACCGGGGCGAGGGGCACGCCTTCCTCTGACCGGGCCGCCCGGGCGGGCCGTCAGCCCGGGCGGGGCGGGCGGGCCGTCAGCCGGGCTGGACGGCCTCGGTGGCGTCGACGTGCCGGTGCAGGTACTCGCGGATCAGGGCCTTGGCCTCGGCGAGGACCCGCTCGTCTCCCTCGGGGCTGCGGCGGAACGCCAGCTTGATCAGGGCGTCCGCGGCCTCGACGGCGATCTCCAGGCAGAACCGCAGCCGCGGCTCGTCGGTCATGCCGAACCGCTCGGTCAGCACCCGGGCCAACTGGTCGGCGATCACGCCGTTGTTGTCCCGCTGTTCATCGAGCAGGTGCAGGTCGACCACGTCGCCGAAGTGCAGGGTACGGAACCCCGGGACCGTGCGGTGCATCGTGATGTACTCGTCGATGCCCGCGTCGACGCCGTCCCACCAGTGGGTCAGGTCGTCCGAGGCGAACCGCTCGTCGAGCCGCTGCAGGTAGGACTCCATCGTGCGCAGGGTCAGCGCCTGCACGATCGCCCGCTTGTCCGGAAAGAACTGGTAGACCGACCCGATCGCCACCTCGGCACGCTCGGCGAGCAGCGTGGTGGTCAGCCCCTCGTACCCCACTTCGTCGACGAGTTCGGCACAGGCGTCCAACATCCGCTGGACCCGCGCGACACTTCGACCCTGCACCGGAACGCGGCGCAGCGGCCCGGTCGTGGCGGCTGGTGTGGACACTCGGCGCCACCCCCCTTCGACGGAAGAACATATCTGCATGTCACGAGTCCGTGACTACCGGTACAACGAGCGGACCTCGATTGCGGTATTTACCAGCGACAACGTTCCTGATATGAAGTCAGTTCATATTCATGTCGAGGAGCGCGCCGATGGCCGGTACCGCCACCGCATGGTCCAACTGGGCCGGCAACCAGCAGAGCATCGCCACCGCCATCCTGCGCCCCAGCACGCTCGACGGTGTCACCGAGGCCGTCCGGGACGCCGCGGCGGCGGGCGAACGCATCCGGGTCGTCGGCAGCGGCCACTCGTTCACCCCGATCGCGGTGGCCGACGGGCGGCGGTTGGAACTGACCACTCTGGCCACCGAGGTCCGGGTCGACCGGGAACAGCGCCTGGTCACCGTGCCCGCCGGGATGACCCTGCGGGCGCTCAACGCGCTGCTCGCCACGCACGGGCTGGCGCTGCCGAACCTCGGTGACATCGACGCGCAGACCGTGGCCGGGGCGATCTCCACCGGCACCCACGGCACCGGCGCCGCCTACGGCTGCCTCTCCACCTTCGTCGCGGGGCTGACCCTGGTCACCGGCACCGGCGAGGTGCTGCGCTGCTCCGCCGACGAGCGGCCGGACGTCTTCGCCGCCGCCCGGGTCTCCCTCGGCGCACTCGGCGTGCTGGTCGAGGTGACACTGCGCTGCGTCGACGCCTTCGTCCTGCGGGCCCACGAGCGCCCCGCGCCGCTGGACTCGGTGCTCGCCGAGCTGCCGACGCTGATCGACGCGCACGACCACGTCGAGTTCTACTGGTTCCCGTACACCGAACGGGTGCAGGTCAAGACCAACGATCTGGTACCCGCCGACGACCGGCCGCTGCCCCGGTGGCGGGGCTGGCTCGACGACGACCTCCTCGCCAACACCGTCTTCGCCGGGGCCTGCCGGCTGGGCCGCGCCGTGCCGGCGCTGGCCCCGGCCATCAGCGCGGTCTCCGCCCGGGCGCTCACCGAACGCACCTACACCGGCCGCTCCGACACGGTCTTCTGCACCCCGCGCCGGGTCCGCTTCGTGGAGATGGAGTACGGCCTGCCGCGCGCCGCCCTGCCCGCCGCGCTCGACGCCCTCCGGCGGATCGTCGACGGGCTGCCGTTCAAGGTCCTCTTCCCGGTCGAGGTGCGGTTCACCGCCGCCGACGACATCTGGCTGTCGCACGGCTACGGCCGGGAGTCTGCCTACGTGGCGATCCACCAGTACGTCGGCATGCCGTACGAGCCGTACTTCCGGGCCTTCGAGGAGGTGGCGGCCGAGCTCGGCGGCCGGCCGCACTGGGGCAAGCTGCACTACCGGGACGCGGCGTCGCTCGCCCCCGCGTACCCCCGGTTCGGCGACTTCCGGGCGGTCCGCGACCGGCTGGACCCCGACCGCCTTTTCAGCAACCCGCACCTGGACCGCATCCTCGGCTGAGGGTGCCCCGGGCGCCGAGGGCGCCCGGGGTCCGTCACTCGGTGGTGCTGGCCGCCTTCTTCGGGGCGGCCTTCTTCGCCGGAGCCTTCTTGGCCGCCGTCGTCTTGGCGGTGGTGGTCTTCTTCGCCGCGGTCGACTTGGCGGCGGCGGCCGTCTTCTTCGCCGGGGCCGCCTTCTTGGCCGGGGCCTTCTTGGCCGCCGCCTTCTTCTTCGGCGCCGGACCCTTCGCCCGCTTCTCGGCCAGCATCTCGGAGGCCTGCTCGATGGTCAGCTCCTCCGGGGTCTGACCCCGGCGCAGCGACGCGTTGAACTCGCCGTCGGTCACGTACGGCCCGAACCGGCCGTCCTTGATCACCAGCGGCTTCTCGGTCAGCGGGTCGACGCCCATCTCCCGCAGCGGCGGCGCGGCGGCGCGCCGCTGGCGGGCCTTCGGGGCGGCCAGCAGCGCCAGCGCCTCGTCCAGGGTGACGGTGAACATCTTGTCTTCCGAGTCCAGCGAGCGGAACTCGTCACCCTGCTTGACGTACGGGCCGAAGCGGCCGTTGTTGGCGAAGACCTCGGTGCCGTCCGGGGCCACCCCGACCAGCCGGGGCAGGCTCAGCAGCTTGAGCGCCTCGTCCAGGGTGAGCGAGTCCGGCGTCTGCGAGCGCAGCAGCGAGGACTTGCGCTCGCCGCTGGCCACGTACGGGCCGAACCGGCCGGACTTGAGCAGGATCGGCTCGCCGGTGGCCGGGTCGTCGCCGAGCTTGCGCTCGCCCCCGCCGCCCAGGAACAGCTCGCGCACCTTCTCCGGGGTCAGCTCGTCCGGCGCCAGCCCCTCGGGGATCGGGGCCCGGTCGCCTTGGCCGCCGCCCTCCTCGCCCTCCGCGGCGGGCGCGGGCTGCTCGCCCGGCACCGCCCGCTGCAGGTACGGCCCGTACCGGCCGACCCGGACGACGACCTCGCGGCCCTCGTCGTCGGTGTGCAGCGGGATCGAGTTGACGCTGCGCGCGTCGATGTCGCTGATGTTCTCGGTGACCAGCTTCTTCAGGCCACCGGCGTGGGCGATCGCCTGGTCGCCGGCGCCGTTGGCGCTGCCGAAGTAGAAGGAGGTGAGGAAGTCGACCGAGGCGTGGTCGCCGCCGGCGATCTCGTCCAGCTCGTTCTCCATGCTGGCGGTGAAGTCGTAGTCGATCAGGCGCGGGTAGTGCCGCTCCATCAGCCCGATCACCGCGAACGCCAGGAAGGACGGGATCATCGCCTGGCCGCGCTTGAAGACGTACCCGCGGTCCTGGATGGTCTGCATGATCGACGCGTACGTCGACGGGCGGCCGATGCCCAGCTCTTCCAGCGCCTTGACCAGCGACGCCTCGGTGTAGCGCGACGGCGGCTGGGTGTGGTGACCCTGCGCGGCCAGCTCGTCGGCGGTCAGCGGCTGGTCCCTGACCAGGGTGGGCAGCCGGCGCTCGGCGTCCTCGGCCTCGGCGTTCTCGTCGTCACTGGACTCGACGTACGCCCGCAGGAAGCCCGGGTCGGTGATGGTCTTGCCGGTCGCGCCGAAGTCGGCCTCCTCCTGGGCGGAGGAGACGGCGCGGATGCGCACCGAGACGCTGGAGCCGACCGCGTCGGTCATCTGGGAGGCGATTGTGCGCCGCCAGATCAGCTCGTAGAGCTTGAACTCCTCGGCCGACAGCTCCTTGGCCACCTCGCCCGGGGTGCGGAAGTTGTCCCCCGCCGGGCGGATCGCCTCGTGCGCCTCCTGCGCGTTCTTCACCTTGCCGGTGTAGCGGCGCGGCTCCGGCGGCACGCTGCGCTCGCCGTACAGCTCGACGATCTGCCGGCGGGCCGCCGAGATGGCGGTCTCCGACAGGTTCACCGAGTCGGTACGCATGTAGGTGATGTAGCCGTTCTCGTAGAGGCGCTGCGCGGTGCGCATCGTCTGCTGCGACGAGAACCGCAGCTTGCGGGCCGCCTCCTGCTGGAGCGTGGAGGTGATGAACGGCGCGTACGGGCGGCGGCGGTACGGCTTCTCCTCGACCCGGGTGACGGTGAACGGCCGTCCCTGGAGGCGGGCCGCGAGACCCCGGGCACCGCTCTCGTCGAGGTGGACCACCCCGGCGCCGGGCTTCACGCGACCCGTGGTCGGCTCGAAGTCCTTGCCGGTGGCGATCCGGTCGCCGTTCAGCGCGACCAGGGTGGCGTTGAAGTTGCGCGGGCCCTCACCGGCGTTCGCCACCGCCAGGGTGGCGAGGATGTCCCAGTACTCGGCGGTGCGGAAGGCCATCCGCTGGCGCTCCCGCTCGACCACGATCCGGGTCGCCACGGACTGCACCCGGCCCGCCGAGAGCTTCGGCATGACCTTCTTCCACAGCACCGGGGAGACCTCGTAGCCGTAGAGCCGGTCGAGGATGCGGCGCGCCTCCTGGGCGTCGACCAGGTCGCGGTCGATCTCGCGGGGGTTGGCCACCGCCGCCTGGATCGCCGGCTTGGTGATCTCGTGGAACACCATCCGCTTGACCGGCACCTTGGGCTTGAGGGTCTCCACCAGGTGCCAGGCGATCGCCTCGCCCTCGCGGTCCTCGTCCGTCGCCAGGAAGATCTCGTCGACCTCCTTGGCCAGCTTCACCAGCTTGCTGATCTGCTGCTTACGGTCGGCGGAGACCACGTAGAGCGCGTGGAAGCCGTTGTCGACGTCCACCCCGAGCCGGGCCCAGGCCTCGCCCTTGTACTTGGCCGGCACGTCGGCGGCGTTGCGCGGGAGGTCCCGGACGTGGCCGAAGCTGGCCTCCACGACGTATCCCGGGCCGAGGTAGCCCGAGATCGTCTTGGCCTTCGCCGGTGACTCGACGATGACCAGACGGGTGGTTCCAGCGTTGCTTGGCACGTCTCTCCCCGACCTCACTCCTGCTCCATGCCCGATTCGGGCCGTGTTGCACCCCACCGGACCACCGGCGGTCCGGATGTCCAACGTAACGCGCCGCCGGGGTTTCGGGTTTCGCGGGCGGCAAACAGCCTCCGCGCGGCGGGCGCCACGGCGCCGCGCGGGCTTCACGGGCCGGACGGCGCCACCGTACACCGTGGGTATGGCCGGAGGCGGAACACTGTGACGATGGCGGACCCCCGGCCGAGGGTCACCGAGCCGTTTTATCCGGACGAGCCGCCGCTCGGCTGTCCCCGATCGGACACCTCGGCGCCGCCCCTGCCGGCCCGGCCCTTCCCGCCGAGGTGCGACGCCGGATACGTCGACCAGAGTCGATCTTGCAGCGGGCATTCGGCCGGGTCCGAGCAGGCGGTCAGGCGGGGAGCGCGGGCCAGTCGGCCGGGGGCGCGGCCGGGGGGCGATCACCGACCAGCTCCGCCAGCCGGGTCAGCCGTCGCCGGCCCGTGATCCGGTACGCCGGGCCGCCCTCGCCCGGGTCGAGCAGGGCACCCGGCAGCCCGACCGTGGCGAGCGCGGTCCGCACCGCCGGCCACCACTCCTGGTCGCCGTCGCCGAGGCGCAGCAGGAAGCCCGCCGGGTCGGCGGCGCCGGCGGCGGCCAGCCAGAGCCGCAGCCGGCGACCGTTGAGGTGGAATCCGCCGGGTGGGCGCTTGCGGCCCGAGTCGGTGAGCCAGGCCATCGCCAACGGGGCCAGGGTCCGGGTGTACGAGGTGCGCACGGCGTAGCGCTGGTCCTCGGTCGCCTCCCAGCTGGCGGCCAGCCCGCGCGCCGCCAGCTCGGCGACGAGCACGTGCACCCGCCAGGCGGCGTCGACCACGATCGACAGCCGGGCGGTCCGGCCCATCCGGCCCACGTCACCGGGGCCGGCGAGCAGACCGGCCAGGTCGGCGACGGACGGGTCCGCCGCCTCGGTGCCGAACAGCGAGAGCTGGCGCACCGGTTCGGGGGGTGAGTCGGGAGGGGTCAGCGACACTCCGGAACCTCGTCGAAGGCCTGTTTGAGCTCTTCAGAGTTGAGCTGGCTGGTGTCCAGCGCGCTCGCGTCGTACTCCTTGGTGAGCGTCTCGACCGTGGCCTTGACGCCGTCGTAGAAGGTGGTGGGCTCGGCGGTGCCGAGCCCGTCGATGGTGTCGCGGGCCCGCCCGTACGCGTCCCGCACCTTCTCCAGGGTGGTCTGGAACCCCCGGGAGATCTCCTCGCCGTGCTCGGTCTCCGGTACGCCGGCGTCGGCGACCCTGCGCCGGGCCGTCTCGCTGGCGTCGGCCGCGCCGGCGAAGAGCCGGACCAGGTTTTCCTTCGCCTGCGCCGGGGTGGTCTGCGCGGTCATCTGCTGGTCGGTGCTGCTGGTCAGCTTGCTGATCTCGGCCCGCCACGGGGTGAGCGCCTCGCAGACCGAGGCGGCCCAGGCCCGCGGGCTGGGCCCGCCACCGCAGGCGGCGACGACGAGCACGAGCGTGGCCAGGACCACCGTGAGCTTTCCGGCGGCTGTCGCCCGGCACGTACGCATGCGTTGCAGCGTACGGCCTCCGCGCCGATGCGCCACCGCTCAGGTTTGCCGCCCTCGCAGCCCAGGTGGACGGGTTCCCGGCCGGCGGTCGGCCGACCGGGAACCCGCGGTGCCACCGCCTCAGGCGCTGACCGTCTCCGCCCGCTCCGGGCTGCCCGCCCCGGAGCCGCCGTCGGAGGAGTCCATCGCCACGCCCTTGCGCTTGCTGAACACCACCGCGGCCACCACGATCAGCGTCGCCACCAGCGCGATGGTCAGCCGCAGCGGGGTGTTGCGGTCGTCGCCGACGCTCCACGCCACCACGGCCGGCGCGATCAGCAGCGAGACCAGGTTCATCACCTTGATCAGCGGGTTGATCGCCGGGCCGGCGGTGTCCTTGAACGGGTCGCCGACGGTGTCGCCGATGACGGTCGCGGCGTGCGACTCGGAGCCCTTGCCGCCGTACGCGCCGTCCTCCACCAGCTTCTTGGCGTTGTCCCAGGCGCCACCGGAGTTGGCCAGGAAGACCGCCATCAGCGTGCCGGCCCCGATCGCCCCGGCCAGGTACGCCGCCAGCGCGCCGGGCCCGAGGCCGAAGCCGACCGCGATCGGCGCGAGGATGGCGAGCAGGCCGGGGGTCATCAGCTCGCGCTGCGCGTCCCGGGTGCAGATGTCGACGACCTTGCCGTACTCGGGGCGCTGGGTGCGGTCCATGATCCCGGGCAGCTCGCGGAACTGCCGGCGTACCTCCATCACCACGGCACCGGCCGAGCGGGAGACCGCGTTGATGGCCAGGCCGGAGAAGAGGAACACGACCGCCGCGCCGATGATCAGACCGACCAGGTTGCGCGGGTTGGAGACGTTCAGCGAGTTGAGGATCTCGGTGCCGACGTCCCCGACCCCGGCGTCGGAGTACGCGGTGCGCAGGGTGTCGGTGTACGACCCGAACAGTGCGGTGGCGGCGAGCACCGCCGTGGCGATCGCGATGCCCTTGGTGATCGCCTTGGTGGTGTTGCCGACCGCGTCCAGCTCGGTGAGGATCCGGGCGCCGTCCTCGTCGATGTCGCCGGACATCTCCGCCACGCCCTGGGCGTTGTCGGAGATCGGGCCGAAGGTGTCCATCGCGACGATCACGCCGACGGTGGTGAGCAGGCCGGTGCCGGCCAGCGCGACCGCGAAGAGCGAGAGCGTGATGGAGCTGCCGCCCAGCAGGAACGCCCCGAAGACGCCGGCGGCGATCAGCAGGGCCGAGTAGACCGCCGACTCCAGGCCGACGCTGATGCCGGCGAGGATGACGGTGGCCGCACCGGTCTGCGAGCTCTTGCCGATGTCCTGCACCGGGCGCCGGTTGGTCTCGGTGAAGTAGCCGGTCAGCGCCTGGATGGCGGCGGCCAGCACGATGCCGATCACGACCGCGCCGATGGCCACCAGCCGGGGGTTCTGATCGACGTCGGTGAGGCCGCCCTCCAGCTCGGCGAAGGTCGCCGGGAGGTAGAGGTACGCGGCGACCGCCACCAGCGCCGCCGAGAGCACCGCCGAGAGGTAGAAGGCGCGGTTGATCGCGGTCAGGCCGTTGCGGTCCGAGACGCGCAGCCGGGTGATGAAGACGCCGATGATCGCGACGAGCACCCCGATGGTGGAGATGATCAGCGGGAAGACCAGGCCGTCCTCGCCGAACGCGGCGCGGCCGAGGATCAGGGCCGCGACCAGGGTGACCGCGTACGACTCGAACAGGTCGGCGGCCATGCCGGCGCAGTCGCCGACGTTGTCGCCCACGTTGTCGGCGATGGTGGCCGCGTTGCGCGGGTCGTCCTCCGGGATGCCCTGCTCGACCTTGCCGACCAGGTCGGCGCCGACGTCGGCGGCCTTGGTGAAGATGCCGCCGCCGACCCGCATGAACATGGCCAGCAGGGCGGCGCCGAAGCCGAAGCCCTCCAGCACCGTCGGCGCGTCGCCCTTGTAGGCGATGACGACCATCGCGGCGCCGAAGAGGCCGAGCCCCACGGTGAGGAAGCCGACCACGCCGCCGGTGCGGAAGGCGATCTTCATGGCGGCCTCGCGCCCGCCCTGGGCCTCGCGGGCCGCCGCGGCGACCCGCAGGTTGGCGCGGGTGGCCAGCCACATTCCGGCGCCACCGATGAACGCGCTGAACAGCGCACCGACCACGAAGAACGCCGACCGGCCGATCTTCACCGCCAGCTCGCTGCCGTCGGTGTCGTGCACCGGCAGCAGGAAGAGGAGCACGACGGCGACGACGACGAAGATCGCCAGTGTCCTGAACTGCCGGAGCAGGTACGCGGAGGCGCCCTCCTGTACCGCCCCGGAAATCTCCTGCATGTTGGTGGTGCCCTTACCGGCTGCCAGCACGGCCTTGGTCAAGGCGGCGGCGAAGACGAGTGCCACCAGCGCGATGACCGCGGCGATGACGACGTACGTCAGGTTTCCTCCGGAAAGGGACAGCGCGCCGCCTTCGGCGGCCAAGGTCCCGGACATCTATGTCCTCCTGTACCGAACACTGTCGCGCCGGCCAGCGGACGTACTGACCCGACGCCTGGATGCGGTTGCGCAAGCGCCCCAACCCACCCCACCGGACCAGCGATGAACGCACATACCCGCTGGTTGCGGGAAGGATCACTTGCTGACAACCCCGGTACTGTAGCCCCGCTGAGTGTTGGAGGTCACATCCGGGGGACACCGTGTCCGGATGATCTTCGTAACTGTGTTATGAGGAAAAATCTGATATAGGGGGCCATCAACGCGTCGAGGCCGCGACCCCGCAGGGTCACGGCCTCGACGGCGGAACGTGAAGGTCAGCGGCCTACCGGCCACACCATCCGGACCTCGGTGCCGACGCCCTCGTCGACCGGGCGGACCTGGAGGTCCTCCACGAAACCGGCGAGCAGGGCGAAGCCGACACCGGTGGTCAGCGCCTCGTCGGTCAGCGACTCGTTGGCCAGGTCGTCGGCGTTCAACGCGGCCAGGCCGATGCCGGCCTCGATCGGCGCGCGGTCCACCACCCGCACCGAGTACGCCCCGGAGTCGGACATCTCCACCAGCACCGGGTCGGGCAGCCCGTACTGCCGGTGGAGGGCGACCGCCCGGGTGCACGCCTCACCGATCGCCAGGCGCACCTCGTCGAGCAGGTTCTCGCGTACCCCGGCCCGGCGGGCCACCGCGACGCCGACCAGACGGGCGGTGCGCACGTGCACCGGAGCCGGCGAGAAGGAGAGTCGGACCGTCGCCATCACGCGCCGGCGCCGGTGGGGTCCGCCGCGATCGCCGCCTCGACCGTGGGGTGCAGCGGGAACACCTGGTCCAGCGCGGTGATCCGGAAGATCTTGAGCAGCGGCTCCTTGTCGCAGACCAGGGCGAACGAGCCACCGGCCGAACGGAGCCGCTTGAGGGCGCCGACCAGCACACCCAGGCCGGTCGAGTCGAGGAAGTCCACCCGGCCGAGGTCGACGACCACCCGCCGGTTCCCGGCGTCGATCAGCTCGAGGAGCCGTTCGCGCAGTCGGGGGGCGGTGTAGACGTCCACCTCACCACCGACCTCGAGCACCGTGTGCTCCCCCACCGTGCGGGTCGCCAGCGACAGCTCCATCAGTCCTCCTCCGAGAGCCGTAAACTCTCCTGGGCATCTAACCATCCCCGCCGAGACGGCCTCTGGTCACCGGCGGAGGCCTCTCCTTACCCAGGCCCCCGCTCGAACATCTCCGAACACCAGTGCGAGAGTTCAGGACGTGAATCCCGCAGCCACCGTATCCGCAGGTCCGGGCCCCGAGCGAGCGCCGGCGGCGGCGCCGGGCGACCTGCTGCGCCGGCTGCGCGCCCGCCACGGCGACGACCCGGTCACCCACGTCGAGCGGGTCCCGGCCCGCCCGGGCGAGCCGGCGCCGTGGCCGCAGTGGGCCCCCGAGGAGCTGCGGGCGGCGTTGGCCCGGCGCGGCGTGGTCGCGCCGTGGCGGCACCAGGCGCAGGCCGCCGAGCTGGCGTACGGCGGGCGGCACGTGGTGGTGGCCACCGGCACCGCGTCCGGCAAGTCCCTGGCGTACCAGCTGCCCGCGCTGGCCACCCTGCTCGCCGACCCCCGGGCCACCGTGCTCTACCTGGCCCCGACCAAGGCGCTCGCCGCCGACCAGCTCCGCGCCGTCGCCGGCCTGGAACTCGACGGGGTACGCCCCGCCACCTACGACGGGGACACCCCGCGCGCCGAACGGGAGTGGATCCGCCGGCACTCCCGGTTCGTGCTGACCAACCCGGACATGCTGCACCACGGCATCCTCCCCGGGCACGCGCACTGGTCCGGTTTCCTGCGCCGGCTGGCGTACGTGGTGATCGACGAATGCCACACCTACCGGGGCGTGTTCGGCTCGCACGTCGCGCACGTGCTGCGCCGGCTGCGGCGGCAGTGCGCCAAGTACGGCCGTACCCCCGTCTTCGTGCTGGCCTCGGCGACGTCGGGTGACCCGGCGGCGGCGGCCGGGCGGCTCACCGGCCTGCCGGTGGCGGCCGTCACCGAGGACACCTCACCGCGCGGCGGGGTGACCTTCGCCCTCTGGGAACCGCCGCTGCTGCCGTCCTCCGACGCGCCCTCCCCCGACGCCGACCTTCTCCAGGTCCGCCGGTCGGCGCTGCGGGAGACCGCGGACCTGCTCGCCGACACCGTCGCCGAGGGGGTACGCACGCTGGCCTTCGTCCGGTCCCGCAAGGGCGCCGAGGTGGTGGCGTCGAACGCGCGCCGCGCGCTCGACGAGGCCGTCCCCGGGCTCGGTGACCGGGTGGCCGCCTACCGGGCCGGCTACCTGCGCGAGGAGCGGCGCGAGCTGGAACGCGCCCTGCTCCACGGCGACCTGCTCGGCCTCGCCTCCACCAACGCACTGGAACTCGGCGTCGACCTGGTCGGCCTGGACGCCGTGCTGATCTGCGGCTGGCCGGGCACCCGGGCGTCGCTCTGGCAGCAGGCCGGTCGGGCCGGCCGCTCCGGCGACGAGGCCCTGGCGGTGCTGGTGGCCCGGGACGACCCACTGGACACCTATCTGGTGCATCACCCCGAGGCGCTGTTCGGACGGCCGGTCGAGGCGACCGTGCTCGACCCGGCCAACCCGTACGTGCTCGCCCCGCAGCTCGCCTGCGCGGCGGCGGAGGCCCCGCTCACCCCGGCCGACCTGGAGCTGTTCGGCGACGGCGCGAAGGAGGCGGTGGAGGAGCTGGTCGCGGCGGGGGCGCTGCGGCAGCGGCCCACCGGCTGGTACTGGCGGCACCGGGAGCGGCCCGAGGTGGACCTGCGCGGCGAGGGCGGCGCGCCGGTCTGCGTGGTGGAGGCCTCGACCGGTCGGCTGCTCGGCACCGTCGACGGCGGCTCCTCGCACTTCCTCATCCACCCCGGCGCGGTCTACCTGCACCAGGGCGTCTCGTACGTGGTCGACTCCCTCGACCTCGACGACGGCTGCGCGCTGGTGCACGCCGAGGAGCCGGACTGGTCCACCCACGCCCGCGACGTGACCTCGCTGTCGGTGGTGTCGGTGCGCTCGTACGCGGACGCCGGGCCGGTCGGGCTCTTCCTCGGCGAGGTGGACGTGACCAGCCAGGTCGTGTCGTACCAGCGGCGGCGGATCGCCTCCGGCGAAGTGATCGACACTCGGCCGCTGGACCTGCCGGCCCGGGAGCTGCGCACCGTCGCGGTCTGGTTCACCCTCTCCCCGCAGTCGCTGGCCGCCGCCGGGGTGGAGGCCGCCGACATCCCCGGCGCGCTGCACGCCGCCGAGCACGCCGCGATCGGACTGCTGCCGCTGATGGCGACCTGCGACCGCTGGGACATCGGCGGCCTCTCCACCGCCGTGCACCCGGACACCGAGGCCCCGACCGTCTTCGTGTACGACGGGCACCCGGGCGGGGCGGGCTTCGCCGAGCGGGCGTACGGGACGGCGGCGGCCTGGCTGCGCGCCACCCGGGACGCGATCGCCGAGTGTGGCTGCGAGGCGGGCTGCCCGTCGTGCGTGCAGTCGCCGAAGTGCGGCAACGGCAACAATCCGCTCTCCAAGCCGGACGCCGTCCGGGTCCTCGACGTGGTGCTCGCCAACCTGCCGGCCGGCGACGTTCCGGCCGGGTCGGGTGAGGGTGCGCCCCCGGCGGCCGACCTGCCGGCTGCGCCGCTCCTGCCGCGTCAGGACGACCGGACCAGCACGGACGCCGAGGTCACTCCGGGCGCCAGCTGAGCCGGCTCGCTTTCGGGGCTTCATGCATGACCGGCCCGGCCGGTGGGCATTGATGCATGGGAGCGCTTCCATATACGGGCCTCCCTGCCCGCCTGCAGCGCTCACCACACCAGCCGAACCCACCGATGCCGTACCGGAGGAGGAGCCGTGGCCGACACCATCGCCGAAACCGTCGACCTGCTCTATACGATCGACCAGGAGAAACTCACCCTCGACCAGCAGATCGCCCTGGGTGCCGCCCTGGCCGGCCTGGCGCAGGCGGAACGCCTCGAACAGATCAACGAGCGGCTACGCGGGATCCACCAGGTGCTCAACGCCTGGGCGTTGAAGGCGACGGTCGAGGGCGGACGCTGAGCCGCAGGTTGTGCGAGACTCCGGCGCACACTTCGGAGGAGACATACATGCAGCTCGACAACTTGCAGACGCAGCACCAGTTCCACGTCCGGCAGCGGATCCGGATGATGGTCAACCAGTACGAGGTCCGCGCCGTGGCCCCGGACGGCACCGAGGGAGAGCTGCTGGCGTTCGCGCAGCAGAAGCGGCTCGCCTTCAAGGAGCAGGTCACCATCTACACCGACGACTCGAAGCAGCAGCCCCTGCTCGGGTTCAAGGCGCGGCAGCGGCTCGACCTCGGCGCCACGTACGACGTGACCGACGCGGCCGGCACCCCGATCGGGCAGTTCCGCAAGGACTTCGCCCAGTCGCTGCTGCGCTCGACCTGGCACGTCGAGCAGGCCGGCCTGCCGCAGATCACCGGCCAGGAGCGGAGCCTGCCGGTGGCGCTGCTGCGCCGGTTCGTGGACTCGCTGTCCTGGCTGCCGTACCACTTCGACTTCGTCGCCGAGGGCCAGCCGGTCTTCTCGGTCGTCAAGAAGTGGGGCCTGCGCGACAAGTACGTCGTCGAGGTGCAGAACCCGCAGGTGGACCGCCGCCTGGTGATCGCGATGGCGATCGGCCTGGACGCGCTGCAGAGCCGCTGACCAGTTGACCGGCCGAGGCGCGTCCTGCGGGGCGCGCCCGGCCGGCGTGCCGCCGCACCGCGCCTGCCCTCACTCGCCATCGCTGCCGCGTTCCGGTCGGGCTCGGTCAGTCGCGGCTCGGGCCGGCGCGGGAGGTGGCGGTGGCCACCCGGTGAAAGCCGGGAAGCGGGGTGACCGGCACCTCCACCGTCACCAGCACGTCGAGGCCGTCCAGCTGGCAACCGGCCAGGAATGCGCCGTTGGCCCGGGCGAACTCGGCCGCCGCCGCGCAGGCCACCCCGTCACCCTCCAGCGCCCGTCCCGCCCCGGCGAGCGCCGCGAAGTCGGCACCGATCCGGGCCTGGTGCCGAGCCGTCCGGGCGGTGCCGATCGCCGCGCCGAAGACCCCGACCAGGACGAACACCAGGCCGACGACGAGCAGGCACACCGTCGCCCCACCCCGGTCGGCGGCACCGGGTCGTCTCGGCGTCACGGCTGCGCCGCCGGGGAGCCCGGACCGGGCCCGCCTCACGGGTGCGCCGCCGGGGAGCCGGGCTCGACGGCGGCGACCGTCGTGGCCGCCACGGTGATCCGGGGCAGGCGGGCGCCGAGCGCGCGGACCGGTGCCCGCACCGTCGCGGTGACCCGGTCACCGTCCACCGTCACCGAGACGTCCGCTCCCGGTGGCGCGATCCGCGCCCCGGCCGCCGCCCCGCTCTCGCCCCGGGAGGCGGCGAGTGCCGCCTCCCGGGCCGCGTCCAGGCAGGCGGCCTTCGTGGTGACCGCGTCGACCGCGGTGAGACCGGTGAGCAGAAGCAGGAGCAGCGCCGGCAGGCCGGCCGCCAGCTCGGCGGTGAACGAACCCCGGTCACGGCCGGCCGGCCGGCGCCGGCTCACTTCAGCGCCCGGTCGATGACCGCGGTCAGGGCGGACTGCACGTTGCCGGAGGTGAGCACCTTGAGCAGGATGCCCGCGAAGGCGACGGCGGCGAGGGTGCCGACGGCGTACTCGGCGGTGTTCATCCCGGCGTCCCCGCGGAGCCGGGCGAGGAGTTTGCGCACTGGCGTGTCCCTTCTCGATGGTGGATCAGAGGACGTCGCCGAGGACGGCGACGATCACCGGCACCAGGCCGGCGAGAATGAAGGCCGGTAGGAAACAGAGCCCCAGCGGCAGCACGATGAGCACGCCGGCGCGACGGGCCGCCGCCTCGGCGGCGGTGGACCGGTCCGCCCGCAGGTCGTCGGCGACCCGGGTCAGCGCCCCGGCGAGCGCTGCCCCACTGCGCGAGGTGCGTAAGGCGGCGGTGACCAGGCGGTCCGCCCCCGCTACCGCGCCAAGGTGCGACCAGGCCTCGTCGGGCTGCCCACCGAGCAACAGCGTCCGGCCGACCCGGTGGAGCCGGTCGGCCAGCGGCCCGCCGAGCGCGTCGGCCACCGCGAGCACCGAGCGGTCGACCGGCGCGCCGGCGCGCAGCGCCGCGGCCAGGAGATCGGCCGCCAGGGGCAGGTCCGCCGCCTCCCGCAGCCGCCGGTCGCGGGCGGCCGGGGATTCGATCCGCCGGAGCAGGCGGTCCGCCACCAGCGCGGCCACCACCCCGGCGAGGCAACCCGGTGCCCCGCCGAGGAGTACCGCCACCGCCACTCCGGCCAGGCCGGCACCCAGCCGTACCCGGTCCGGCCACCACCGGGGACGGCGGTCTTCGGCCGATCGAGCCCGATCACCCAGCCCGCGCAGCCGTCGCGAGGGTCGGACCCCGGGCGTACGGACCGCCACCAGCAGCGCCGCCACGACGAGACAGGCCGCTATCCCCTGCTGCCGGTTCATCCGGCGCTCCTGTCCGGCGTGCCGCCCAGCCGCTCGGCCCAGAGCAGGCCCCCGATTTGCAACCCCATGGCGGTGACGGCGCTGGCCGCCCCCACCGGGGTGTACAGCAGCACCGCCAGCGGGTCGGCGCCGATGCCGTAGCCGAGGCCGATCCCACCGAGCGGGAGGGCGGCGAGCAGCAGGGCGGTGGCCCGGGCGCCGGCGGCCTGGGCCGAGGCGGCGGCCAGTCCCCGGTCCATCGCCCGCGCGTCGGCCTCGACCCGTTCGACGAGTTCGGCCAGCGGCGCACCGGTCCGGTCGGCGAGCCGCACCGCGGCCCGGGTCAAGCTCCCGAGGCGGTCGCCGTCGTCGTCCGGCGCCGGGACGGGCAGACCGGCCCGCAGGTCGGCGGCGAGACCGCAGAGCTGGTCGAGTCGACGGCGGCGCAGCCCGACCGCGTACCGGGTGGCCCGGTGCCGGAGCACGGCCCGGGCGCCGAGCACGCCGTACCCGCCGAGCAGGACCCCGGCGACGGGCCCGGCGGCGAGCCCGCCCAGCGCCGCCGCCAAGAGACCGATCAGAACCAGCGTCCGGCGTGGACGAGCGACCAAGAGCGCGAGAAGCCATGACCACCGGGCGGCCGGACCGGCGTTCTGAACGTCGCCGCGCTCGGAGCCGGTGGCGGCGTGGTTCAGGCGACGGACCTCGCTCGCGCCGAGCCGTAGCAGTCCCGGCGGTCGGCGGGAGTCGCGCCGACCGGGCGGCCGAAACGATGGTGGCCTGGTCAGAGCCGCTGCCGGACCGGCGGGCCGGCCACCGGCCAAGGGAGAAGGAGCCGGGCAGTCGGCGGGCGCGACCGCCCCGGCGCAGCGGCGGTCCGGGGCCGGTGCGAGCTGGCTCGCGCCTGGCGCAGTCGTCAGCGGTGCGACGGGGCCGGTCCACGCCGGGCCGTCGGGCGCGGCGGCTGGTCCGGCGGACGGCGAGCGGCCACGCCCGGGCAAGGGCGCTTCGCCCGGCAGCCGGGTAGCGGGGTCGGACGCCAGGACGGACGCGCCGGTGCGGAGCGGCTCGGCGTGGTGAGGGGTGAGCGCGGGCCGGCCGAGCGCGCCGACACCGAACAGGGTGCGGCGCCGCCGCCGGCTGCTGCGGGCCGGCCAGGCCAGCACCGCTGCCGCGCCCACCAGCAGTGCCGCCACCAGCCAGACCGGCAGGCTCATGCCGGCCCCGCCGACCCGGGCCACGGCTCGCACAGGATCGGCGGCACGGCCACGCCACGGTCCCGCAGCAGCGTGGCGAGGGCCCGACCGGCCAGGCCCAGCCCCCTCCCGCGTATCCAGGCGGGCACGACGGTGACCAGGCGGTCGGCCCCCTCCGGGAGCAGGAGGCAGATCGACTCCAGCACCCGGCCGCGCGGTCCCCGTCGTACCTGGAGCAGCACCTGGAGCGCGGCGGTCACCTGGGCGTGCAACGCGGCCCTGGGAAGCCCGCCGAGCAGGCCGAGCGCCTCTAGCCGGGCCGGCACGTCGGCCGGGGTGTTCGCGTGCAGGGTCCCGGCGCCCCCGTCGTGGCCAGTGTTGAGGGCGGCGAGCAGGTCGACCACCTCCCCGCCCCGGCACTCGCCGACCACCAGCCGGTCGGGGCGCATCCGCAGCGCCTGCCGGACCAGCTCGCTGAGACCCACCGCGCCGGTGCCTTCGACGTTGGCCGTCCGAGCCTGCAGCCCCACCACGTGCGGGTGCACCGGGTGCAGCTCGGCGGCGTCCTCCACCAGCACGATCCGTTCCGTCGACGGGACCAGCCCGAGCAGCGTGTTGAGCAGCGTGGTCTTGCCCGAGCCGGTGCCACCGGTGACCAGGTACGCCAGCCGCGCGGCCACCACTGCCGCCAGGACCGGGGCGACCGATCGCGGGACGGTGCCCTGGCGTACCAGCTCGTCGAGGGTGAACGGCCGCTGGCGGAACGTCCGCAGGGAGAGGTACGGGCCGTCGGTCGCCACCGGGGGCAGCACGGCGTGCAGCCGGGTGCCGTCGGGCAGCCGCGCGTCCGCGTACGGGGAGCCGTCGTCGAGCCGGCGCCCGGCGGCCGCGGTGAGCCGCTGCGCCAACCGCCGTACGTCGTCGACGGAGCCGAACGGCACCGCCACCTGGCGCAGGCCCTCGCCCCGGTCGACCCAGACCCTGGTCCCATTGACCAGCACGTCGGTGACCTGCGGATCGGCCAGCAGCGGAGCGAGCGGCCCGGCGCCGACCAGGTCGTCGCGGACCCGGTCAGCCATCCGCAGCACGGCGGTGTCACCGAGGACGGCGGCGGTGGGCTCCGCCCGGACGGCGGAGACGATCGCGGCCGGGGTGACCGGGGTGGCGCTGCCGGCCATCCGCTGCCGCACCCGGGCCGACAGGTCGTCGGGGTGGCCGCTCATGCCGCACCGGGCACGGGCAGGCCGGTCAGTTCGGTGACGATCCGCCGGCAGAGCGCGGCGAGCGGGCCGCGCCCGGCGCCGGCCGGTGCCTCGCCGCGTTCCAGCCCCCGGCACAGCGCCGGCTCGGGCCGCAGCGTGCCGGCGAGCGGCAGGCCGAGGGCACGCGCCACCTCGGCTGCCTTCAACCGGCCGGGCGCCGGCCCGCGCACGATCACGCCGAGCGCGGCGCAGTGCGGGGCCGCCGCGGCCGCTACCCGAGCCGCCGCTGCCGTCGCCCGCAGCTCGGCCGGCACGACCAGGTACGCCTGGTCCGCCGCCTGCAAGGCGACCACCGACGCGTCGTCGAGCTGGCGGGGCACGTCGACCACCACGAAGTCCCGGCCCCGGCGGGCGGCGTCGAGCGTGGCCGCCATCGCCTGGGCGGGCAGGGACAGCAGGTCTCCCCGATCCCACGAGAGCACCACGAGGTCACCGCGGCTGGGCAGCGCGCGGACGAGCGCGGGGGCGTCCACCCGACCGTCGGCGTCGGTGAGCGCCGGCCAGCGCAGGCCGTCCAGTTCCTCCCAGCCGAGGACGAGGTCGAGACCGCCGCCGAGCGGGTCGGCGTCGACCAGCAGGGTGCGCAGGCGGGCCCGGGCGGCGGTGACCGCGAGGGCGCCGGCGAACACGCTGGCCCCCGCGCCGCCCCGGCCGCCGAGCACCGCGACCGTCGGGCCGGTCCGCCGAACGGGCGGTCGGCGCCGCACTCGGTGAACCGGTCGACCAGCCAGGGCTCGGCCGCCGGGAGGGTGGCGACGTGCTCCGCGCCGAGCAGGTCGGCAATCTCCCATCCCGGATCGAGTTCCCCGGTACGACCGACCAGGACCGTGCGGGGGCGTCGGGGCAGTCTCGCCCGTAGGCACGCCTGTGCCTGGTCACGGCCGACCAGCACCAGCGGCGCGGGCAGCCACCGGGCCCGCGCGGCGGCGGGATCGGCGGCCAGCTCGACCTCCGTACCGCCTGCGGCGGCGAGCCGGAGCAGTTCGTCGAGGAGGTCACCGTCCGAGGTCACCAGGAGTGGCAGCCGCCGGTGCGGCGGCAGTGAGGTACGGGGTGGCATCGCGGCCTCCAGCGGTCCGGCTCGGGGGTGCTGGCCCAGACCCTGCTCCCCGCTCCACCCCGCCTGCCGCCCTCGCACCGCCGCCTGTGGACAACGGCAGGCCCTGTGGACAACCCCCTCGATCGCCGGTCGATCTGCTATGCGCGGCCACCATGGACGCTGACCCGACGAGGTGCAAACAGCGCCGTCCAGCAGGCACCCGTCACATCAGCGGCGCGGCGCGTCGCACAAATGACCGATCGACCGTTCGCGCCTCACCGTTGGCCTCACAAAGGCGCAAAACCGCCGGTCAAAATGGTCCCATTCGCCACCTCGCAACCCATTGACGACCGGCGACCCGGCCCGTCGATAATCGGTTCCCCCTGCCACCGGCCGAGGTGGCTGCGCTTTCCCGAGAACGGGGCCATGGCCGAGCCGTCCGACGACGAGACCCATCACCCCGACACCACCCTGCGGATCGGCGGCTGGCTGCCCGCACCGCGCGAGGCGGGACGACCTCTGCCGTACCCGTCGATCGAACCCGGGGACGCACGGCCCGGCGCCGGCCCACCGCCCGGGCCGGAGCGGCCGGTGCCGGCGACCCCCAAGCCGGCGGCCCGCGCGAGCGGCCCGAGGCGGTCGCTGCTCATGGGCTGCGCCGTGGTCGCTGCGCTCGCCACCCTGGCCGTAGCGTCGATCTGGACGGCGCCGCCACGGCCGGAGGAGGGACCAGCGGCCGCCGCGCCGATTGCCCCGATCGACCGGGTGGACGAGACCACGCCGGCGATCCAGCCCACCGCCACCTTCTCCCGCGCGCCGGTGTCGCTCTCCACCCGGGCCTCGCTGCGGTCGCCCACCCCCGCCGCCTCGCCCACCAACCGGCCGCGCACTCCCACCGGGGGTACGACCAGCCGACCGCGCCCGTCGACCACCCCGCCGGCGCCACCCCGATCGGACGAGCTCACGCCGCTGCCGGCATCGCAGGAACACTCGCTGCGCTCCAGCGGCGGCGGCGCCGAGACGTTCGTCGACTTCGTCAACGACCGCGACGGGCACGTCGTCGTGTACTGGCTCGACCACCACGGTCAGCGGCGGCGGTACGCGGTGCTGGAAGCGGGCCGGTCGTACCGGCAGCAGACCTACGTGGGTCACCCGTGGGTCGTCACCGACGGCGGCGGGCGGGCACTGGCCTGTTTCCTGCCCGCGCCGGAGACCAGGAAGGCGGTGGCCCGGTAGGGCCGCCCCCATCGAGAAGGAGCGGCCCCGGGCACCGGCGGATCAGCCGATTCGATCGGTCCAGGCGGTGTCGAGGATCAGCTGGTACGCGCTGAGGCGAACGGGTGCGAGCGTCAGCCGCTCGTGGGCGAGCAACTCACCCGTGTGCGGATCGAAGATCAACAGGGACTGCGCCTGGTGCTCGCGGTCGTCGAAGGTGACGGCTACGCCCTTGCGTCCGGCACGGTCGGTCACCTGACCCCGCCACAGAAATCCAGGCACGTCGGCGAGGATCCGCAGGATCTCCGCACGGGTACGACGCGGCACGACGTACCGCCCGTACACGGTGCTGACCTCCTTGCTCGCGGCGCCCGCGCCGTATCTGACCTTGAGCAGTTCGCTCAGCTGCACCCGGTCGGACGGCAGCGGACCCTCGACCAGCGGTGGCAGCGGAACCGTCGCCGGGGTGGCGCCCTTGGCAGGGAGCTGGAGGTTGCGCTGCCAGTAGTCCCGGGACGCCGCGTCGGGGTACTGCGGTTCGAGCTGGGTGGTGACCCCGCTGCCGGTCCCGTCCGCGGCCTGCCAGACCTTCGTCTCGTCGGCGAAGGCGACGTGGTGGCGGCCGTCGGCGGACGACATCACCGGGTCGCCCCACACCTGCCTGCGGTGATACATGTAGCGCCCGCTCTGGTTGTCGTACTCCGCGTCGATGAGCCTGCCGGCCAGGGCGCGCAGGTGCGGGCGGGCCGCTGAGGCGTCGGAGTTGAGCTGGTACGCCACCGGCACGAGCACGGCAGCCGATGCGGCGCCCGGCGGATCGGCGACACCTGAGGTTTCCGGGGTGGCGGTGGCAAACGGGTGGACGACTGCCGCGGTGCCGGCCGCGACCGCCAACGCCCCGGCGGTCAGGATCAGCCGACGGGTGGGGCGGGGGCGCCGACGACGGACGGCCGGCCCGACGGCTTCAGCCTCGGCGATCACGTCGCGGGCTGAAAACCGGGGCGGTGCGACGGCGGCGTTCCGGGCCGGGTCGGCCGGACCGAGGAAGGTACGGGTTCGTTCTTCTCCGAACATCACAGCTCCCTTCGAGGAGTCGACAGCACCGGGTGCCGTGCCGGCGGGACGGCCTGATCCGACATCGCTCCGGTGAGGCGACGCCGGGCGCGGTGCAGGCGCACCGCCGCGGTCGCGCGAGTACAGCCGAGAACCTTGGCGGCCTCGGAGACGGTGAGTTCCTCCCAGCCGATCAGGCGGAGAATCTCCTGATCCAGCTCACTGAGAGCGGCCAGGGCGGCCTGCACGTCCGCCACCCCCACCGTCACGTCGGCGCCGGCCGAACTGGACGGCAGCAGCAGGTCGGCGTCGGTGATGGGCAGTACGTCCGGAGCGGCCCGCCGGGACCGCCACTGGTTCGCCAGCAGACGCCGGGCCACCCCGTACAGCCAGGGCAGGCTGCGGTCCGGCACCTCGCGGCGGCGCCGCCAGGCGATGACGAAGACCTCCTGGGCGAGTTCAGCGGACGCCTCCGCGTCGGCGAGCCGACGTAGGCCGTACTTGACGATCTGTGCGTACTCGGCGGTGTAGAGCCGCGTGAACCAGCCCTCGTCCCGTTCTCCCGGTGGACCCATCCGAACTCCCCACGGTTTCGGCAGCACTCACCCTGGCTTGTGTCACCACCGACCGGACGATTACGGCCAGGGCTCTCGGCACTGCTGTCCCGTCGTGTGTCACAGGAGATCCCTAGTCTTCCGGCGTGACCGACGCGTACACCGTCTTCTGGCCGCAGGACCGCTGTCTGGCTGCCACTTCCGCTGTCGGCGCCGGCCTGCCCTTGCAGGTGCTCTTCGGCGGCCCGCACCTCTCGTTGCCCAGTTTCGTCCGCGCGAAGGTCCGCGCCGGGGATCTGGTGTACCCCATCGGCGTACACGGCCAGAAGTTGTACGTGCTGGGTCGGATGCGCGTGACCGAGGTGCTCGCGTTCGGCGGCGAGGACCGGGCCGGACTCCACCGTCAGCTCGACCGCTTTCCGCAGTGGCGGTTCCTGACGGGCAGTTGCATGAACGAGGTGGTGCTGGGTGAGAACGGGACCCGCCTGCGCCTGGACGCCGCGATGCCGCCGGAGGCTCTGCAACGGTTGACCTACCGATCACAGCGCGCCACTCGAACCGTCAAACACGTCAGTGCGGACGGCAGACTGACCCGGTCCCTCGGCGTCCAGGGCATCTATCGGCTGGGGGACCAGTGCAGCGCCGACCTGGACGCCGTCCTGGCCCAGCCGACGACGAGGACGGGTTCGGTCTTCGGGCGGCAGATCCGGACGCCGACCACCACGCCGGCCCAGACCGACGCCCTGTTCTGGCAGTCGTTCCGCGAGACCTGAGGTGTCGGCAGGCTGCCCGGTGAAAGCCCACTCGACAGGAGGTGCGGACCGACTTGGTAGGAGCGCTCCCCCGGAATAGGGACGACCCCCGTCGGGGGGATGCGGTCCCAAACTGTCGGCCGCTGCCAACCGGCCTTGATCCGCGTCAGCGAGCAGGCGTGGGTCGTCGTCGAGTTCTCCTCGGAATCGGCCTTGATCGAGGTTCGCGCTGCCTTCTCGCTGCCTCGGTCCGCCTGATGCCTCGCATACAAGCCTTGGGCGCTACTACCCGACCGGACCGATTGCGCTGATCCGATACCTTCGACGATCGTGACCATCAATGATCTAGGCAACCTCGGCGATGCAATCAGCGGCCTCGTTGCTGTCGTTCTCGGCATAGTGGCTTTGCTCGGCAGTCGCTCAGCTTGGGCAGACTGGCGCGCCCGGCAACAGGCTGAGAAGGAGCTTGCCGAGGAGCAGACGAAGGAGCTTCGCCTGAACCGTGAGCGGACCGTGCGGGGCTGGATGCCAGGCGGGACTCAGGTCTACGGTGTTCAGCTTGTCACGGAGCCAGCGGAGCTATCTCAAGCTGTCGACGAACTGAAGGATGGCCGACCATCTGACTACGTGCTTCTACGGGTCAGCGAGTCCGAGGCGGGCAACGTCAACCGGGCCTACAGCCTGCGCCAGATGGTCGTGTCGCAGGGCTACATCGCTCAAGCACCGTCGACCGCAGTACGAAGCGCTCCAGCGTGGTCGAGAGCTGACGAGCAACTAGCGTATGAACCTCTTCGTTGTGAAGGAACCACTAGCCGTCGATGAGCTGCGGCAGCAGCAGGGCTGAGCTGTTCGAACGGTCCACCGGAGTCCATGGACGTCCGGCGTTGCCCGCGTCCGTCGTCACTCAGTTGGTCACTCAGCTGGGTGTCAGACGTTGAAGCGGAACTAAGTGCCGCGATCCCGTCACCAGCAGAAACGATGCCCCGATACCTGCTCATACGGCGTCTTGTGCTGCCAACGTTGGGGGCTGGTTGAAGGCGTTCGACGGCGTCTTGTGGCCCGTGTGTACCCTGCCCTGCTCTCGAGTCGGCGCTGGGCTCAGCCCGGTGCTACCGCACTCGCCGCAAGGTTGGTTACAAAGCGTGCACAAACCGTAGCGATAGAACCGAGGGCGATGCCGATCATCCCCCATAGAGATCACCCCTCCCAGGAAGGTCAGGACTACTGCTAGGACCAGATACGGCAGCACCAGGCGGGCATTACACCCGGCTCAGTCCAGCGCCATCCGAGGACACCCGAATCTACCAGCTCACCTGACTGGCTCGGTGTGAGGAAATGGCGGCCGTCGATGAGCTGCGCGAGCAAGCAGGGCGGGTTGGCGGAACAGTCGACCATCGTCCATGGTCGTCCGACTGATACGCCCTAGTATCACTCAGTTAGACACTCAGCGCGCTCGCTCCTGCCATGAGGCACGGGGCCGAGCGCTACCACGGCCGCCCCTACCTCGGCCCTCCGGCGGCGCCCGCTCCGACTGTGCGCAGTTAGTAGCCCACGCCAATCCAGGCTTTTCGCAAACTCACGCAAAATCAAGGGGTGTGCGTACAAAATTGTTCATATGCTTATCAAACTCGCGCAGAATGCTCGTATATCTAATCATGTACCTGATGCGGGACTTAAGGCCATTAAAGGCCGATGACGCAAGAAAGTATCGGCCCTCATCGTCCTCGCTGACAATCCCGTCGACTTCAAAGAAGGACACGCCATTCTTTTCAACTCGCGCTATGCTGTCGATCCCCAGCTTGATCGCCGACGCCTTCTCTAACTCCGGGAGATCCTCCGGCCCCCTATTGAAGGTGTACTCTCGATCGTAGAGAAAGAACGAGTAAGCGGCCATCACCTCTCTATCTCGACGAATAAACTTGCTTACCTCTGGATAGAGGCTGCCCTTCCCCGTCTTACATTCCACGAAAATCAAGCCACCATCGATCAGCGCAATGCAGTCAAATTCATCGCCCGGGTCGGCGTCCTTCAGCCGGATTCCAAATCCTGATGCTCGTGCAGCGAACTCTCGGATGAACAGCTCGCTGATATACCATTCGAAAGTGTTGGCATATAGCCCCTGTGTCAGTTGAAAGCGCCGCCCTCGGCGAGTGCCGATGCTCTGACAGAGGGTTAGGTAGCCGTTCACCGCGTCCGCATTTCCACCTTCGACATATTCTTTGCCGAACGCCATGTCGCGTAACGCTTTCCGAAATAAATCTTTCGACATCTGATGGTAGAGGATGTCTTTGAGTGCACGCACAACAGTCACGTCTTGACAATCGGGCAAAAGGATGTCGCCGTCGGAACCCTGCTTAGTGACTTCGTGCCCGCGTTGCATCAGCAGCCTGGAGATCTCCGTAAGCAAGGGAGGGCGCTCCACCTTCGTCTGAGGACAGTGTGCTTTGGACTCTACCCATGAGCAGCCAAACCGCCCATCCCGATGCTCCTATGGAGGTCAAGGGGCGAGAGCGGCGAAGTCGGCGCGTAGGGCTGTGTAGACGTCGCGGACGATGTAGCGCTTCAGGCAGCGCAGGATCTCCTGCTTGCTGAGGCCTTCGCTGATGCGTCGTTGCAGGTAGGAGCGGGTGCGCGGGTCGTAGCGCAGCCGGCGCGCGCCCAGGCGGCGGCGCGTGCGGCCCGTTGCGGGCCGCCTTGAAGACGTACAGAAACTTGAACCGCTCGCCGGCAGCCGGCCTGTCGTGTTCCGGCTGATGCTATACACCGGCGTCCCACCAGATGCTTTACATGATCGGATTTCGGCGCGGGTGCGGTGAGGGATGCAGTCTCCTCCGGAGGGGTTGCCAGGGCCGAGCGACTGTCACTGCTTCTTCCATCGAGCGGCCAACTGGTCGTGCTGCGCGACGAGTTCGTCGCGGGTCGCTCCTCCGCCGTAGACCGAACTCCACAGCAGGTCGCGGAAGCGCAGGTAGTCGTGGTCCTCCGCAGTCGCCTTCTCGTCATCGTCAAGCGGCCAGCCTCTGCTCGCCATGTACTTCTCGCGCGCAGCCCTGATGTCGGCCATACGAATCACTCGTTGGTAGTCGTCGAACGCCGGGTCATCGGGGTTGATGACGGGCAGGATCTCAGCTCCTGATGGGAAACCCAGAGCCGCGGACAAAGCCAGTACGGCATCCTCCATCACCGGCAGGTTGTCCTGCTCGCTGCCCATGATGGCTGTGATGGCCTCTGTCGAAGGCGTCCGGCCTGCTTCGACCGCCCAGGTACCCAACGCATGCACCGCGAGGTCCGGGTCGACCCGCCTGGGACTATCCTCCACGTGCTGGTAGCCGCACGGCTCATCGTTGTTGGGCAGGTGCAGCGAGAAGCTCGGGCCCGCCGGAGTCCGGCCCTCCAGATGGGCGCAGGAGCTGTTGGACACGTATGCCGCAACAGCTGGCGCCGCCGTGGCCGCCATGAGGTCGTCCACCCCCGCGGACAGCCGCAACTGCTCGGTGGCGAAGGGCCTGACGCCCACTCGCTGCCAGCCCTGGCCCAGGTCGTAGAGCCCAACCTTGTTGCCCCATGGGTTTGGCGTGGCGAAGTGAGAGCCGAACGCCTCACGCACCCCCGGCTGCATCGGAAGCGTGGCGGTAGTCGGCCTTGCCACCAGGAGCGTCCCGAACCAACCCATGGGGCCGAACTCTACGGGGGTAACGAGATTTAGGCCGTCAAGCATGTCCTGGGACTAGACACGCCGGGAGCCGGCCGCCTCAGTTGGCGTAGACCGCTGTGGCGTCGTCGCTGCCTTTGTTGCGGGGCCATTTGGTGCCGTTGGGGTCGGCTGCCTCGATTGCTCGGACCCGTCGGATCAGCTCGGTCGGGCCGTGCTCGTCCAGGACGTCGAGCACCCCTTGCCAGTCGAGCAGGTCGAACATCGTGACCAGACGTGCGGCGCCATCGGTCAGCACGGCCAGTCGCCGGACAGCCGTAAGCGGAATCTGTCCGGTGATCGCGTGGGTGACGACGGTGGGATCTGCCGCGGCTACCCAGAAGCCTCCTGGCTGGTTCCGCAACGCCAGCTCGGCGTGTTTCATCCGCAGGAGGGCTGCCTGCTTCTGGGCGGAGCCGAACGGGTAGCGGTTGGCCTCGGCTCGTTCGGCCTGGGCCGTCGTGTCGACCCGGTCGTCGTTGAAGACCTCGATCCCGTCGGTGGTGTCGACCACCACCGTCGTGTCGCCAAGCACGAGGTACTGCAACGCGTCTTCGGTCAGCCGGATCAGTGCGGTGGTCGCCGACGGCGTAGCGGGATGGTGGAGGTCGCACTCGGGGTGCATCCTCGCCGTGATCCCGATGGCATCGGTCAGCACGTCACCCAGCTTGCGGTCACCCTCGACGGCAAGACCAGTGATGGTCGATCCTAGCTTCGCCGCGTACCAGGCCACGCCGTGCGCACAGCCGGTATCCGTGCGGGCGGTCGCACCGTCCAGGACGACGATCAGCCCCTGGGCGGCGGCAACCCAGTCCTCGTTGGGCCGTAGCGGGTGACCCGGGTCAGTCGCGGTCGCTACCCGCATCAGGCACCGTCGGGGCGGTACAGCGGTGTCAGCCGCTCGGTCGACAGGATCTTCCGCCGGTCCTTCGGGTCATAGACGCACTTGATGACCGTCGAGAACCGGCGGTTCTTCAGCTCCTTGTACAGCTCTGCCAGGTTGGTGGCGACGAAATGGGCAGCACCGAGGGTGCCCTGCGCGTGGGTACCCGCCAGGTAGAAGAAGGTGCCCTTGCCGTCGGGTCGGGGAAGCCGTCCCACGTATCCGTAGTCGGCCACTCTACTGCCTCTCTGCTGCCTCCGGCCGGGGAAACGCCCTCGGCAGACGGCCTCGACGGGGACAAGAATGACCTATGACCTGCGGCGGAGCATTCATCCCGAATAGGGACGACCCCCGTCGGGGGGAGCCTGGTTGTAGTTGTCAGAGAGTGTCAAACAGACCGTGTTGTATGCCCTAAGGCAGCCTCATGGTGTTGCTCGTTCCACCCGTCATCGTCGTGCAACGGACTGCCTGCTGACTCTCTGCTGACTCCGCTATCTTCGTCTGCCAGCGTTGCCCTGACCGAGCTTCGCGCTGCGTCAGCGGCACTCCTGTCGCTGACAGGGCGTGAGCCAGCCACAGGAGAACGAGGAGGCGTGCATCACGTCCGGGTCCGGGCATGCCTCTCCCTCTGAACAGTCCGCGGTCCCGTCCATGTGCTCGGTTAGCATCCCAGTGCATTCGAAGGCGGACATGAAGGCCGATGCATCCTCATGCAACTCCATGCAACGAGGGCAGGCATGGTTCGTGGGGATCGACTGATAGCCACATGGAGCCAAGGCGTCGTCCGGGTGATACCGCGACAGGCCGCCGGGGCAGCCGAGGCCGTGGCATTCAAATGAGCCGTCTTGGTGGATGAGAAGCGGGCCTGCGCATGCTGGCTCAACTTCCATGGTCCCGTATTGGCTGCTGAGCATCGTTACGGTCGACAGCTCAGCAGCCCTCGGTACGGGTACCTCGACCTTCGCCTTCAAGTGGCCACTTTGCCGCCCGCCAGCAGCTCGCCGCTTCTTCTCGTCGCGACGGCGCTTAGAGTTCTGTCCCATCTCGCCTCCGGGATCCACCCTGGCAGGCCGGCGCAGCTTGCGGTAGCCCCGGCGGCCGGGAAAACCTACGCATTACGAGTCGGTGGCCCGATGCTGGTCGACCGCCTGGCCGTCGTGCCCGACACGGTGTCGCGGTTCGCAATCGTCCACCTATGCTCGCCGGTTTGGCTGCTCGCTCGGCTGCTCGGCGCGGCCCTGACGCGTCGCCTACACGTTTTGAGTGCTTCTTTCGGTGCTGTCCGCGTCCGCGACCTCGGCCGATTGGCCGCACCCGCGACCGGCGGCTGTCCTTGTCCGGGCCGCCCGTTGCTGTCGACAGCTACCCGACTCACGGGTGAGCATTCCTCGTCCACACCCGACGCCACGCGCAGGGCAAACCGTCCCTGCTGCCTTCACTAAACCAAGGCAGTTCTATCCCCGCTCGTGATGTCAGACAAGGAGCCCATATAGATCCTTTCGGGTCGGCCGGCAAGAATGTAGAACAGCGACTCGGGCACGTAACCTGGGTTTCGGAACCAGTTGAGCACCCGGTTCCTCATACCTTGGTCCTCGGCGATTTCGGCAAGTAAACCTTCCGTGTCAGCGTAAATGTGGGCCCTGCGCAGCCGCCCGGATGATCTATTCACCATGAATTCTTGCAAAACCGGCAGGCCACTTGGCGTGGCACTGCTCGCCCATGACTGGAGGGAGCGGTTACCTTGCAAGACGTCATTCACGGCGTTGGACGTCTGGACTCGGTGCCATACATCGAGCAGTGTCCCGTGCTCTTCCCGTCCGTCGAGAACCTCTGAGATGTAGACGAAGAGACGCATCATCAGCGTGGCATTGTGGAAGACGTCGACCGGGACCTGTGTCCCCAGAACCGCAACTGCCCCCTGTCGCAGTAGCAAGTCTGAAATGCTTACCGCTCCAGCACCTTTTGGTGCTACATGGCATGCGCTAAGAATCACAAGGGGCGGCATAGGCCCAAGTTCAGGACCCAAACAAAAGTCCCTTCCTATCACGACGCCAGCAACGTTTGCCTGCCGATTCAGTGCACCGTGCGCGCTGATGACGAGCAGGTCTGGCTGCTTGTCGTTGATTGCCGCCCGCAGATCGGAGACCGACAGTGTCTCCACCACCTCGATATTAGTATTCGTCGGAGCAGACAGATGTTCGGAGGCAAAATCCCACCCCTTACGCGAAGCGCGGCCAACAGGATCATCAGAAGGAATGCACTCAGCTATCAAAACCCGGATACCTTTGGCCCACTCCACTGGACCTTGATGATCCAACTCCTTTTGAAGCGCACGAGTCAATGGTAGCAATGGGCGATATGCTATGGGAAGACGAGCTGTGAGCGGCGAGGTGTCCCCTGGCATCTTGAGCAGCCCGATGGGGAAGTTAGTAAATACTGTGAGCGCTGATGCCGCCGACAGTACGTCCAGCAGAGACTCTGTCCAAATCGCTTTGGCCGCTTCATCTAACTGGTCAAGCATCCGCCAGACTGTTGGACCGCTTTGCCTGCCCTCAAAATGGCGCTCGATCTGTGCCAGCTTAATAAAGGCCTCAGCTGGCACAGATGGCAGGATAAGTCCCACTGAACCCCGGGCTAGGGCTCGGTGCGTGACAACGAACTCGATCGTGGCACGTTCGACCAAGGCATCGGATCTCAGGTGTACCGAGGGGGACCATATATCGCTATCGTCTGTAGCGGGAAGGGATTCGATGTGTTCCCGGCTTGCTGCGTCATAAGCACCCTTAGAATATGCGGGCGGCACCCCTGGCAGACCGATGACGACGGGGACGCGCAATCGGCGGCGCTCCTCGGCGATGACTCGGGGCAGAGCCTCCTCCGCCGCCTCAACCGACGCACCTTCCCTCTCAAGACGGGATACTGCTTGGAGGATCAACTGGCCCCACAGGGCGTGCCGAACGACTGAATTTGGCCCCTCACCTGCAGAAGGCAGCTCCTCAACTTCGGCCCCCATCTGACGCGCTAGCCAGCGATGCGGCAGGCCAGCTGGAGCGAAGTCCAGCCGCCGCGTCAACTTCGGCTCCCGTCCGAGGTACTCCTTGTCGCCTAGAAAATGCTCGTAGATTGAGCGCCAGTGAGCCTCTAGGGAGCTATCAGAGAGCTTCGAGTAGACAGCTGGCGGCAAGGCGAAATTTAATTGCTCCGATCGTCGCGAAGCCTCTTCCAAAAGTTCATCGGGGCAGACAACCATGGTTGGTGCGAAGTGCTTCAACGCACGGCCAAGGTGAGCTACGTCGAACGCCTCGATGGGTAGAAGCAATATATGGTGATCGAGGTGAAGCCTCTGCAACGCTTTCAGCCGTTGGGCTGGGATATCGACTAACTGCTCAAAGATGTTGGGGAGATGTAGGCAGTACCACAGCCCCGGAAGGGAGGCCGCAACATTTCGGTCCAAGCCATGCGGGACAGTCCCTAGATGCCTACCCTGCTGCTCGGCAACTATCGGAAGGTAGGTGGATTGGGTATCGCCCCCGCCAAACGGCACAACATACAGTGGACTTTTCCGAGGGACCCTATTACCGGCTGCCGTCATTCGCCGCGGCCTAGGATGACGGTCGCTGCCTGCAGAACGCTGTGGCTGAATCTCCTCATCATTCCAGTGTGGCACTGTGCCCACCAGTTTGGAATAGGGACTGTGCCGGCTCTCCGCCTCTGACAGCACAAAACTCTCATCCCCCTGCCGCCGCGGCGTCGTCCCTTCTCGGCCACCGCGCTGTGATGGCCGCGAAGGGCTTGCTGACGGCCCTGTCTGTGCGCGTGCATCGGCGGCTCGCCGGCCAGGATTGGAAACCGCCACTCTCAGCCCTGTTCGTGCAGTAGACCCGTCCTTGCCTGCGGAGAGGCGTTAGCTCGGAGTAGCGCCGTCCCACTGGCTGGCGCGTCGTCGTCCAGCGCGGTTGCCTGTCAGCAGCACATCCGCGCCTACTGATACCGCCAGCTCGCCAGCTAGCACGACTTCTTCGCCGACGCGGTGACCGGCGAGGGCGACACGCGGACGATCGGCGGTTGCCAGCAGCCCTCTGTCGGGGGAGCGGTCTCAACTTCTCGGCTGCTGCAGCAAGGTGGTGCTGAACAGCGTCGACGAGCAGGTGTGAAGCCTCGTGGGTTGACGTTCAGGCAGCCAGCCGACGCCGAGTCGGGCGAGGGTGAAGCCGGCGAGCAGGTCTAGCCCACGTCGAGGGGCGCGCTGCCTTCTGGCTGTCCATCTTCTCTGGCGAAACCTTGTCTGCCAGCGATGCCGCCTCGCCTGGCCGCTGCTCGGTCTTCATGCTCACGGTCCAGCTGGTCCACCAGATTACTCAGGGCAGCGGCGGTGTGACCGTCGTTGGTATCTTCGGCGGCATGAGTGGGGGCCGGAGGTCTGGTAGCCGCAACAGACGGCGACAGGTCAGCGAGGTAGAACGCGCCGCGGCGGTGGAGGACTACCGGGAGTCGGTCGGTCGGTTGCAGCACACCGCCTACCGGAACCTGCGGCAGACGGTCGCCTACGCCACCATCTTCGTCGCGGTCATGGCCACCTGGATGATCTTCATCGGTCAGGCCACGCCGACGACCTTTCCGTGGTACGCGGTTGCTGTCCTCAGTGGCGCGTTTGGCCTGTCCACCTATGTCGTCCGGGAGCCTCGTCCGCGTCTCTACGTCCTCGCCGTCGCCGTCCTGCTGGCTGTGGTGGGCGTGGTCGGCATCTTCCTGACGAACTAGGCGGCCCGCGATGACGTTGTCCGTCGAGCCGGAAGCGGTGGTCGGCTTCGCTCGCCAGGTCGATCGTGCCGCAGCCGACGTGTGGGAAATCCGCGCCTACCTGAACCGTCACGCTGACGTGGCGACCGGCGGCGAGGAGATCCAGGTCGCCAAAGCTGGGCATGAGAACGCGGTGGAGGTCATCAACAGCGTCCTCAACCGGCTTGCCTGCCTGCTGGAGAACTCCGCCCCCGAGCTGCGGGCCGCCGCCGGCTACTACCGCACGACCGACCTGGCCAACGCCGACCGTCTCGACCGCGCCCTGCCGCCGGCGATGGACCGGTGCATCACCCCGCTGGAACTGGAGCTGGCGAACAACCCGTGCGCCCCGGCGAACTTCGTCGACGTCCGAGACGTCCGCGGCCACCTCGACACCCCGCCGGCCAACCCGGACAAGCCCGCGAACCCCCTGGGCTGGATGGACTACATCAGCCCCGCGAACTGGCTCAACGACGTCTTCAAACGCGTCTTCGGCTTCGACCCCATCGGCAGAATCCAGAACCAGGTCTCTGGGGACTGGGAAGCCCTGGCCAAAATGGCACCGGTCGTCGACAACATCGGCGGCGCCCTGCACGACCTGGCCTACAACATCCAGGCCGGCACCACCACCCTGCGGCCCCTCTGGCACGGCGTCGCCGGCGACGGCGCCTTCCGCTACTTCACCACCACCGCCAACGCCACCGCCGACCTCCACGGTCCCCTGTCCGCCATCAGCAAGGCATACCGGGAAATGGCCGACGCGGTCTGGTCCGCCGGTGAAGCCCTCGGCGGCGTGGTCAAAAGCCTCATCGACTCCGCCATCATCGCCGGCGTCGCCGCCGCCGCCGGCACCATCACCGCCGAAACCGGCGTCGGCGCAGTCGTCGGCTACGGCGTCGCCGCCGCCGAAGTAGCGAACATGTTCCGACTCTGGGGCGAAGCGACCAAACTCTGCCAGAAAATCGCCGCCGCCGTCTTCGTCTTCCGCGCCACCCTCACCCGCGAACTCAGCGACCTCGACAGCGTCGCCCTCCCGGCACTCCCCGACGGGGGCCGCTACGACCACCCCCTCGCCGGCGCAAAGGCATGAACAGCGTGAACGACCTAGACGACATCACCGACGGCGACGAACAACGGACCCGAGCGCTTCGCCGGATCCTGGACCACCTCGCGCGAAGCAACAACCCGCTACTCCGCGAGATGGCCACCGCAGTCAAAGACGGCCAACTCACCCTCCGTCAGGCGGCCACCAGCGATACGTACGGCAGCGAACTAGCTGCACCCTTTCAAACCTTCTGGACCGCCTACCAGGAGATGACCCCCGAGGAGCGCGACAACCTCGCCCCCCGCACCTGACTGCCGGCGCGACGTCTCGCTTACAAGCTCTGTGCGTACTGTCCGCACGCGTCCGGCAAAAGCTGCACGCTCGAAGATTCGTCCATGCCAGTGTTCGTCAGCGTGCCGCCGTCTAGCCACGTTGCTGTCAGCGTTGCTGTCGATCGCCGTTGCGCCGATGACCAGCCGGAACCACCCCGGGCAGCTCGGGTCGACGCGGGGGGCCGGCCCTCCCGCTGATCTGCCCGCCGTCTTTTGGGTTTCGTCACCCGGCAGTTGCATCATGACCGTCATGCCCCCTGACGGATCACGGCTCGTGCTGAAGCACGCCGCCCCTCGCAAGCAAGTCGTCGACGAGCACATGTACCGGCTCCAGACCGCAGACGGCAGTGTCAGCACGGTCCTCCGGCTTCAGCTGTTCACCGCAGATAGGCAGCGACCTGTCGTGGTGGGCACCCAGACGCTCGACGAGTACCCATCGCTCACCAACGTCGCAGAGGCCTGCGCAACCGAGATCTGGCGGCAGTTCTTCCCTGAGAGCACGACTCCGCCGATCTGGATCCAGCGATCACTGACAGACTCCCACCCGCCGCACGTCGCCTACGTCACCTTCGCGGCCGATTTGCAGCAGCGGCGGCTGTCCGACCCGGAGTGGCACTTCATCACAGATGACGTCATCGACATGCTCGTAGGGCAGTCCGTTGACCGTACCCGCGGCACGGGCTATATCCCGCCCGAGCCGGAGCCGGAGGACCAGCCACGATACGAGACCTACTGGGTGGCCCGGCTTCCTCGACCTAGACCCTTTCGGGCGCCGCAGTGCATGCCTACCACTACTCCATGGTGGCGTCGAGTCATGAGGCAGCTTCTGCCACAACGCTCCGGCAGAGGCTGCTGCTGGTACCACGGCGGAGACTGGCACACCGTCAGCCTCATGGCCGTCCGGCTTGTTCAGCGCGCCCGCGCCGAACAAGTCCCCGCTCGCGACATCGCCGACTACGTCGACCGAGAGGCTGCGGCAGATCCCACGTTGACGCTGTGGGAACGCGAGGCCCTGGGCACGCTCGTGTCGCACGCAGACGCAATTCAGCCGTTTGAAAGCGCGCGCGGCTACGTCAATGGCCAGCATCGAGCCCAGGCCATGCTGGACGCCGGGGTACGTCGAACGATCGTGATGTATTGGGATGCCCCGAACTGATCCGGGTTGGGCGAGCTATCGGCTGCTGCCAGCTGGTGCCAAGCCTCGTCGACAAGCAGGAGTGCACCGCCAGGGACTCGAACCCTGAACCCGTCCAGCGGGCGGCCGATCGTCTCAGCTCGGGCAGGCGCAGGTACGCTTGCACCCCCTGCGCAGAACTGCGGATGCCGCAGCATGAGGGGCCGCTTCAGACGTGTCGATGCGACACCGCAGCAACAGCCCGCGCGGCGCAAGGCGGGCGTCTGCTATGCATTGTGCATGACTGACGGTGTGCCCCTCCGCCTTAGGGTGGATCCCGATGAATACCGGTGCAAATGGCGTATCCCACGAGCAGATGGAAGTCTCGTGGAGGTTGACGGCGATGTTGAGCTAAAGGCCAACCGGCCTCCCCGTGCTGGCGCGTACGGTGATGTGCCAGTAGCTTGGGATCTTGCTGATGGTCAGCATTCTGCGGGATTCCCGCAAGTGACGGAGATTCCGTACTTGCGAGGGAGAATGCTGAATGGCCAGGATGTTGTGCTGATCGACTCAACGTTGTGGGTCTGGGCGCCAGATCGGGCCTTGATAGACGCCAGAGCGGCTCTCGTTGGGCCTTGCATCGAGGACCAGTTAGACATCCTCTTCGATGTAGCTAAGGTGCAGATCAGCGGCCTTGATGCTATTGCGGGCATCGGCCCTCTTAGACCATCAATGCCGAGTCCTCGCCCTGAGGGCGAGCCTTATCTGGCGCAGTCCTGGAGGATCGACGGGGAGCCAAGGAGCGCACAGGAGTGGGCTGACGAGAACGCCGAGGTTCGGCTGGAGTTCGATGGCTCCTTCTCTCTTCTGGATCCCTATTTTCACAGGATGTCTTTCAGTCCTGTAGTAGTGATCAAGTTGCAGCAGCCGATATCGTTCGATCAATTTATCGAGCGGTGGCTAGAACCGCTCCGGCGGTTAACCTCGCTTGCAACAGGCCGTCAAGAACGTACCACCTTCTTGTCCATGGCATCACCTGGACCGGAAGCGCTTCGCGAACGTCTTGTCCAAGTGTATGGGTTTGGCCTTCACCAAGCACCTTTTGCCTCGCGGCGGAATGACCTGATTAAGGTGAAGAAGGTCTTCACAACGGCAGGTGACAGGTTGTCGCTGTTGCACCTTCTCAACCGGTGGCAGAGCTTGGGGGACGTCCACCATCCCCTGCTGGAAACCTACGGCTCGTCGATCGTCGGTGCCGACCAGCATCCCCGTGCTCGATTTCTGCTCCTAATACAAGCCCTCGAAGGTATGTACGGATACGAAACGAGGGAAGATTTTGTGGAACGGGAGAAGCGGCATGTTGCACAGCGCGGAGCTGTGCTAGCCGCGGTGCAACATTCTCTATACAAGGATGCGCAGAAGTTCCTAAAGAACTATCTCTCTAAGCGACCGCCGGAAAGCCTTGACACTGCTCTCTCCCGACTATTCAAGGCCTTGCCCATCGATGTTATGCCGAGGCTCGCGGAAACATCACTCGTGAAGCTGTTGGCTGATGACGCCAGAAGGCCCCAGGGAGTGCCGGGAGCGCTGCGGTTGATTAGAAACGATCTCTCGCACGGCACGAGAGGATATGACACCCAGAAGGTGAACGAGGTGGCCGGCATCTTGGAACAGGTGGCACGAGCTCATCTGCTCAGGATTCTCGGTTGCGCCTCTGACATTCAAGAGCGGGCGCTGGAACAGGATCGCAACTGAGAGTTGAACGGCAGCATTCCTGCGAGGTCTGCGACCATCCGTCCAACCGGTCCGACGGCGCACATGACCAATGCTCTGTGCGTTGCGTCCCCACGCGTCGGCAACGGCTGGGCGTTCGGAGCTTGTCCGTGCCGGCGCTCGCCAGTGTGCTGCCGTCCACAGTTCCTGTCAGCGTCGCTCTCGACTTCCAAGGTACTTCGGGCAGAGGTTGCAGGGTCCGGTTAGGCAGGCCATGTGCAGCTGCGGGGTTCCTCGGCTAGATGCCGGGCAACCAGGAGTAGGGTGGGCGCCTGGGTGCTGGCTCCTCGACTTAGGTCACCCTCCCGCGAGCCTCGCTCGTCTGTGACCCGGCAAACCGGGAACGCTAACCAGGCAGGGAGGTACGTCACGCGGTCTGCGGCTAGCGGCCTTCCTGCCACAGTGACTCTGGGTCAGGAACCAACTCGCTGGGAGTAACGTCTAGAGCCCGGGCGAGGGCCCGGATCGTTCTCATCCTCGGGGCGGTGACGCCGGCCTCGATCCTTGCAATCGTGGCTCGGCCGAGCCCGGAGCGTTCGGACAGGTCGTCCTGCGTCAAGAATCGCGCCAGCCGCATTGCTCGTAGGCGGCTGGCGAGCTGACGTCTTGGTTCGACCGTCGAGTTCTTGATGAGCAAATGATACATTAACGAGGCAGGAACGATGTAGCTCGAGGGGAGCCCGATGAGGCTTGGGGTCACCGGTGCCGGGAACGTCGGTGCAGCCTGGGAGACTTGCGGCGATGACTGCTGACGTTGAGCCCCCACGACTCGAGCCTCAGGTGCTGCCACTATTTGCCGATCGAACTCCCCGTGTTGTGGATCTCGACCAGGCCCCCGCGGACGATGCGGCCGAGGTTCCGGAACCTGACACTTCTGGCTTACCGGCGCCCACCCAGCGAGTGATCGTTGGTGACGCTCGCAAGATCGACCTGCCCGACGCAAGTGTCGACCTGGTTGTCACCTCGCCGCCGTACTGGAAAAAGCGGGACTATGGTCACGCCAACCAGATCGGCCTGGAGGACACTCCTCAGGGATTTGTCTCCGCAATTATGGATTGCCTTGAGGAGTGGCGGCGACTCTTGCGGCCAACTGGCTCGGTGTTCCTCAACGTCGGCGACACGTATCACAAACGTTCACTCATGGGCATCCCGGGTCGCATCGAGGCGGCGGCGATGGACGCCGGTTGGCTAATCAGGAACCGTATTATTTGGGCAAAAGAAAAAGGAATGCCTGAGCCTGCCAAGAATCGGTTAGCGAATCGCCACGAGTATATTATTCACCTGAGCCCGCGCCCGAACTACTATTACGACCTCTTTGGTTACTCCATTGAATACGGCAATGGCGCGAACCCCGGTGATGTCTGGACAATGGGGCTTGATAGGAACATGGGTGCTCACCTTGCTCCCTACCCGAGAGAGCTGGCGCGTCGAGCCATCGTCATAGCCTGTCCGCCGGCCGTCTGCACGACTTGTGGCGTCCCGTCCGAGCGGATCGTCGCAAGGACTGCACAGCTTGACCCCCGTCGACCTCAAGCTAAGCGAGCGATGCAACTCGCGGTTGAGAAGGGCCTCACAGAAGCGCACATCGCAGCGATCCAGGCTACCGGAGTCTCAGATGCCGGCAAGGCGCTTTCTTTTCAAACCGGCACTGGCCGCAATTCCAAGTCAGTCCAGACCCTTGCGAAGGAAGCAAAGGACGCGCTCGGCGGCTATTTTCGAGAGTTCACCTTCGCCAAGAAGGTCACGACTGGTTGGACTGACTGTGGACACGAAGGACGAACCCGCGGCGTAGTTCTCGATCCATTCATGGGAACCGGTACGACCCTGCAGGTTGCTTTGCAGACTGGGCGAGACGCGATCGGGGTTGACCTAAATCCCATCGCGCCTGAGATCGGCTAACTTGAAGCGGCCGGGAGAAATGACACCAGGCGAGGCAGCAGAGCATTGTCGGATCGCAGCACAAGCCGATATACGTCGTTCCACTGGGGCCTCTCCATAAGCCCTTGGTGTGCAGCTCTGTTGCGGTACCGGGCGCGTAGCTGGTCAAGCTCTGCGACGAGAATTGCAAGACTTGGAAGATCTAGCCCTTCGCCATTCAGGTGGTGGCGAAGCTGGCGAGCCGCAATGCCACTGCCTCCGCCGATGGCTTCCCGAAGCCTTAACAGTAGCGTGCCAAGCGTCCAACGCTCGGCGTTACAGCCGGGTTGCTCGCGCACTCCCATCAGAGCTGGCACTGCTAGCCGCTCTCGAAGCAGTCGCTCGATCGGGGCGCACAAGCCGAGCACCGGGCCGGCCAGGTCTGCGCCGTCGGGAGCGGTGACGCCGAAGTGAACTGCGGTTGTCACCATCCGTTGCACTTCCTCGCCGAGCTGCGGCCAAGCATCTTCGAGCAGGGTCCGCAGGTGTGCAGCCGTCGCTTCGAGTACCTGCGGTGGGAATTGGCCCGCGAGGGTCTGGATTTGGGCGACGGCCAGGGCCTGTGCACGGGTGCCCGTCTGTTCGTCCCTGTCGGCTTCCTCGTCGGCATCGCCGGTGAGGAACTCCACCTGGTCCGCCGGTACACCAGTGGCCGTAACGACGAGTCGTGCGAGAACGTCGAAAGCTTGTGCGCTGCCAGCAGTATCGGCTGGCTCGACGGCGACAACGTCGATCGTTCCCGACTCACCCCTGGCGCCTCGCTGCAGGCGGTTGTGGTTGCCGTCCGACCCCCGGAAGCCAGTGGGCTCATGGAAGATCAGGCCACCGAGCCGTACGGGCCGCCCTGCATTCGCAAAGTAGCCCAGCAGCTTGTACAGCTCCTGCCCACGGGAGGTACGCCGGCGCAGCTTCGCGTCGACCAGTACCACCTCGGAGGTGCTGTCGATGTGCCTGCACCGGATGCCCAGGTCAGGGAAGGCCCGGAGCTGTCGTCCCTCGGGCTGGTAGCACCAACGGTTAGGAGCTTCTGCAAGGTCAGCGAGGGCGGGCTGGAAGAACAGTTCAACAGCATCCGCACCTGCGTCCCAGATGAACAGCGGCGCCCGGGTGTCACGCTGGAGCAAGTGGGGGGCGGCGTACCGAGGCGGGCCAAGCAGTCGACTGATCGCGGCCGCAAGCTGAGACAGGCTCCAGAGCTCAAACAGCTTGTCATCAAACCCAGGCCCGTAGAACGCGGCGGCGAGGTCTCCCTCGGCTACCTCGGGTTCACCGCTCATAGCCCTATGAACCCAGCCGACCAGCTGCTCGTAGCCTCCGGCACGGGTGACGTGTCCAGCACGCAATCGCGCTTCCACCCTGTCGAGCAGCTCGCCAACCGTTTCCCGCTGAGCCGCTCTAGCGGCCTCGACAGCGGCTGCACGGAACGTGGGGTGAGTGCCCAGCCTCACCAGATCAGCGCGGGTCTGCGCAGCTGTGCGTCCCTCGGGGGTATCAGTGGTCTGGTCGAGGAGGAGTAGGCATACATCGAGCTCGGCCACCAGCCAGTGCAGTGCAAATGCTGCCAGGACATTCTCCGGCGTCACCCTGCTGCGCTGCAGGTCGACCACGGGGTAGTGGCGAGGCAAGCTGCGACGCCCCCGTTGCTGTAAGTAACGGGGAACGTCTAGCCGGCCGTGCAGGTGGCCCACGTGTACGTCACGGACCTGCTCATACCGGAAGTTGGCATTCCGGAGCACGACTCCGAGAACCTCAGTTAGCTGTCGCCCACTAACGAGAGCGGCGCGGAGCCGGAGAGCCGCTAGTACGGGGTCAACTGCTTGTCGTGGTTGGCCCGGCACGTTGACTGGGTGAGTGCCGACAACCGCAGCCGGTTGGAGCCGCAGATGGTCACTGCGGACGAAGTAGGTCGCCACAAATGGGAGGGCTGCGGAGAGGGCTGCAAAACGGCTGCGGTCCGTGAAGTAGCCGCTCCCCAGGTCCTCCGAGCCTTCCCCGTCCTCGTCGTCCCGTGCTTCCTCTACGAGCGTCTCTGTGGGTGGGGCTCCCGTCATGCCGTAGCCGAGGTGTCGCGCAGGTGTTCCGCAGCTCGAATGGTGCGTGGCAAGTCAACCGAATGCTCGGCGTGAAGCCAATCGATCAGGCCTTGCAGGACGACAGGCTTGGCGCCACTCATCTGCGGGACGACCCGGTCGGCTAACGCAGAGTCGAGCACCTGCATTAGGTCTGCGGCGGCGTTGACCCGAAGGACGATCCGGCGTAGTACGTCAGCGACCTGAGCGGTGCCCAGTGGCCAACCTCCGCCCCTCGCGCCGGCAGAGGGGTAACGGACACGAGCAATCACGTTCTGCAGCAGCCCGAGAACACTTTGCATGTGACTGTTAGCCCGCCAGTCTCCCAGGAGTGCCATGTCGTCTCGGGTACCTGCCTGCTCTGGGTACTCGGCGGCCATCCAAGTCGCCGCGTGGCCCAGCGCGGCGTCGACTTCGGGACCGAGGTCCTCTTGATGAGGAACGCCCACGTATACGAACTGGAAACGGCGGCTCAGGCCCTGTGAGAAGTCGTAGACGAAGGAAGCGTCAACGTCGTTCATTGTTGCGATGATTCGGAACCTGCGAGGAAATGTGACGACCTTTCGTCCCGGATCGCTTTCGAACCAGAGTTCCAGCGACTGCTCGCCGCTGCCGCCCAGCACCGTATACAGGCCACCGATGGCCTTGTCGATCTGTGCTCGGCTGAACTCGTCAATGATTAGCCAATGTGCTTGGTTTGGCTCGTCCGCTGAGTCCTGCTCGTGAGCCCGCACCGTCCGAGCGCAACGTAGCGCAGCACGGGGTACGTGTCCCAGCCAGGGACGCAGGATCTCTTGATCTCCGTCCCCTACGCCAGGTTGGAGGCCGCCAATCACGTCGTACGTGCTCCAGTCTGCCGTGGCAGTCTGCAACTCACTGGTGCAATCGAAAGCCTCGGCGAGGGCACGGGCGAGCGTGGTCTTGCCGGTGCCCGGTGGCCCCTGTAGGACGAGGTGTCCAGTGAGCAGGGCAAGCACGCACTGTTCAACGAGGTAGGGGTCAGGCAGCAATAGACCGCGGGCTTGTACCGCAGCTTCGACACGACCAATGAGGGCGTCGACATCGGCACTCTCTAGGGGGAGAGCAGCATAGGAGTCAAGGTGCCGGTAGTCGTCTTCCTCCGATTCGGGCTCGTCGCGCGGTGGCTCCAACGCTGGCACTGCTATCGGCGGGGGAATTTTGGGAGCCGGGATGAGTTCGCTGAGCGCTGCGGGGGGCCAGTCCTCTCCCAACTCTGGGTCATCGTCAATGAGAAGCGGCAGTTCGTCGAATACCAACGAACGCTCATTCTCCGAAAGATGAAGTTCGTCGGCCAGGGCGGCGACGAGGTCCTCTCCGTTCTCTACTCCGCTTGGAGCACCAAAGCGGTATCGCCATATCGCCATCTCCAGTGGCGGGATCCGCTTGTTGTGCGGAACCAGCTTTTGTAGTGCGGTTAGGTACGTCCTTCGCCTTGGTTCAACAAAAAGCGTTTTCTCGCCTTTGGCATTCTTTCCTAGATCCATGTTTAAGAGTGCCGCTAGCTTGGCGCTCGGCCGGTTGAGCTGCGTCCAGACGGTGCCGATGGGCCACCCTCCGTTACCGGCCGTGGCGTTCCAAGTGGCCTGAAAGGGGTCGTACCACCGATAGGGCTCGCTTCCCGGCACCGCAAAGAATGCATCACAAAACTGGACCGCCGTCGTGGTCGTAAGTTCGGCGGGGTCTTCGTTGACGCGCGCTCCTGCCCACTTGGCAGCAAGCCAACGAATCACGCTTCCAGCGTCACGACCTAGTTTGATAGCGGCCAAAGCGTCCGCAGCCTGCTTCACCCGCTCCACCGACGGTTGCACTCAAGCTCCTCTGCTCCCGGGGTGCCCGCTGAGTTGCCGACGGTACCGGAAGCGAGCGCTGTCATGGCGCCCCGACAACGGTGTCGCCATCCCGTATGCCGTCGACCCGCCCTCCCGGGGAGCGGGCCGCCGCCCGGCCCGCCACGTCAAGCGGACCTTGACGGCTCGCCCGGACGCTGGCGGGTCGGGCGGTGGTCTGCTCGGCTCGCCCGGGTCGATGTCAGGCGGGATGGCCTACCGCAACCACCCACGAACCGCGACCCGCCGGCGGAGCCCCGGCCATCCTGGAGCCGGAGCGCCCCCGCCGGAGGCGCCCTAACCGCAACCCCGCGACCACCGTCAACTCGCCCATGCGGCCGGCGTTCGCTCCCTCGCGCCGCGCGGGCTCGTGGCCGCGCGGCCCGGCCGGCTGCCGGCTAACACGTCACCAGTCCAACGGTCTGTCGTTCTGCGGCGGCCCACCGGGCTTCCCGCTGTCCGCGCCAGCCGCCGGGCATCAGGCGTGACGGCCGCAGAGCGACAGCGGCAGCGGCCGGCGCGCGCCCAGGCGGCGGCGCGTGCGGCCCGTCAAGGGCCGCCTTGAAGACGTACAGAAACTTTGAACAACCTCGCCGGCAGTCGGCCTGTCCTCCGTCGCACATCAGTTGTCAGATCACACCCATGGTTGTTCATGGTTGTTCGGCAACTGGTGGGCCCTCGTACCTCGTCCCGTTGAGCATCGCCCCTTCGAACGATCTGCTGCCGCGAAACGTCACCTCGTCGAACCACGGGATGTCGCTGAACGTCGCCCCGTCGAACCTGGCGGCACCGTTGAACGTCACCCCGCCGAACCCGGCGTCGCCGCTGAACGCCACTCCGGCAAATCCGGCGGCGCCGTTGAACGTCACCCCGACGAACGCGGCGCCGCCGCTGAACGTCACGCCGGTAAATACGGCGTCGCCACGGCTGAACCTCCCGGCGAACTCGCCGCCGCCGCTGGACGTCAGTCTGGCAAATCCGACGGCGCCATGGCCGAACGTCGCCCCGTCGAACGCGGCGCCACGGCTGAACGTCACCCCGTCGAACGCGGCGCCACGGCTGAACGTCACCCCGACGAACCCGGCGGCACGGCTGAACGTCGCCTCCTCGAACCTGGCGGCACCGCTGAACGTCGCCTCCTCAAACCTGGCGGCACCGCTGAACGTCACCCCGTCGAACGCGGCGCCACGGCTGAACGTCACCCCGCCAAACCTGGCGGCGCCGTTGAACGTCACCCCGCCGAATGCGGCGGCACCGCTGAAGATTGCTTTGGTAAAGGTGGCGTCGCCGCTGAACGTCGCCTCCTCGAACCTGGCGGCACCGCTGAACCACACTTCGACGAACCCGGCGGCACCGCTGAAGATTGCTTTGGTGAAGGTGGCGTTGTGGAGACGGCATCCGGTGAAATCGGGGTGGATGAGCGTCGCTTCGCTGAGGTCTAAGACGATCTTTGGGCCCCAGTACATGGGGTTGCCGTCCCCGCCCTGAGTATCAGGTCGCAGGTGTCGGGCGAGAATACGTTGGGCGGCGAGGCGAACCTGACGTTCCTCGCGGGAGTCCCTGGCGGGCTTGTCGGGCTCGCCAGTGTCGGTGGTGTCCGCTGGCTCGTTGTCACGTGACGTTGAGGTTTCTCCTGCATGCGGGCGACCTGTGCCAGGGTCGGCTGGGGTATAGGGCATGCGCAGGTAGGCGCAGATCACCTCGACGATGCTCTGCCGGTGGACGGGGTTGTCCTGCGCGAGGCGTTCCAGGGCGTACAGGCCGGCAAGGCGGACGGGGGCCTTGTCCGAGCCGAGCTGGTCGGCGGCTTTGACGTACAACTCGGTAACGCGTTTCTCGCCGGCGTCGTACTCGGTGGCCTGTTGGGTGCGCTCGGCCAACTGCTGTCGGCGGAAGGCCAGTAGCAGGGCGAAGGCGCCGGTCACGGCGGCGCCGATAGTCAGGCCGGTGCGGATGCTCTCCACCCGCAGCTGCGCCCGCTGCACCCCGTCGCCGACCATCGACACGCTGTCTTGCAGCCAGACCACCGCGGTCCAGGTGACCGCTGCTACCAGGACCACCCCGATCGGGATCACCCACGACCGTAGGGGCCGCACATGCCGGTCTGGCGCTGTCGGCGCAGCCGAGGGCTCATGGTCCTGGGTGGTTCGGCGCCACAGCAGCACGCCCAGGAGCAGCACCGCCAGGCTCGCCGCCAACGGCAGCAGCACCGGCCACCCGGAGAACAGGACACGCCACCACGACCCGGGAACTCGAACCAGCGCGACGCTGAGCAGGCCCAGCCCGCCGGCAGCCATCAGAGAAACGCTCAGACGGTTCGTCACACTGGGGAATCATGCCCGTACCGGGCAAGCAACGTCGTGCCCGTCCTCGGGCTCCGGCGTGGCCCGGTGTGTAGCGCCAGCGAAACGACCGCCCCCGCACCCTTGCCTCCGGTCGAGGACGGCGACGCCGTCGAGGTCGAACGCACCGTCGACCGCAGCGGCGGTGTCTCGCTGGGCCAACACATGATGTGTGACGTAGCTCTGCCAGATGATGTGCGACGGGTGGTCTAAGAAACTGAGGTAGCGATCCGCGGTCGCTGGCCTTTGGTGCTTAGTTGTCGGATCACACGCCGGCAGTTGCCCGGCAGCCAACCTGCCCTGTAACGACAGGCTCGACGCTCGCGTCCCACGCTGCCCGACATGATCCTCACAGGGCGTCGCGGAGGCCCTCACCGTCCCACGACACGGGCGCGCATTGCGGCATGCATGTCTGTCAATATTCTAGCTGCCGCGTCGCCCGTGCCTGCGCGCCTTTGCCCGATCGTGCCTGCCGCGGCTCAACGAACCCGTTACGTCGAGTAGCGCCGAGCTGGACCAATCGCAGAGGGGCTAACCTCTCGCTTATGGATGCAACGGCGGCTACCCTGTCGATGGATCTGGGCTAATTCGGGAGGTGCCGTGAACCCAGCGTGGGTAGCCGTAACCATTGCCGGGCTAGCACTGATTGTGAGCGCTCTCGCTCTCCTAATTAACTATGCGGCCCACCGTTCGTCAGGCCCTCGAGTATCCGTTACTGAACACAAGTTCAAGCAATCTGGCGATGAACTCTGGCTTGAAATTCGGGTCACCAACTCGGGCCGAGGTGATGTCGACATCGAGGGCAGTTGGTCAAATTGGCTAGGCTCCTGCGTAACGGACCTGCCTGCTCGGCTTCCGAGTGGATCTTCGAAGCAGCTGTACTTCCGCGGATCTGTTCCTCCTGCCCAGTACACCAATGGATCCTTGTCTGCGATGGTTGGCCTGGGTAATGGCCAAACGGTTATCAAGAGAATCAGTCTGGATGACGTTCCAATTGGCAGGGCGACGGACGGTGATCCGGCAACCTTGACTTCGCCCGCGGCCCAGCCCTGGCCCGCGTTGCAGGCAGATAGTAGAAGTCACATGGAATCAACTAGAGCCGTGCATCGCCGGCTACTTATCCTTCATTGCGGCGGGGAGGATCAAGCTGAGGCGGATAAGATTCGGGGCATGCTGAGTCCGTCGTTACCCAACTGGACCATCATTACATCAATCCACACCGACGAGCCCGGCGCTAATATCGTACGGCACGCTGTAGACGTAGCGAGGAATTGCGATTCGATTCTCGTCATCATCTCCCCGTTGTGGCTTCGCATCAACGAGCGGTCCGACGAACAGCCTATGGGTCATCGCAGTTCGATCCCGTACGATGCGGCCTTGCAGGTAGCCCTCAATTCCGCTGTCAGCGCCATTCCTGTTCTCATTGCAGGAGCGCGACTACCTGACCAGGAGCTCGTCCGGCCAAACTGCGTAGAACCCACTCATCGCAATGCAGTGAATCTAACCGAGGTCGAACACCCTGAGCAAACCGAGGTCGAACACCCTGAGCAAGTTGCTCGGCTGGTTCAATATCTTCAAGAAATGCGGCCGCAGGAACAACAGCTAGCGATTTCGAAGCCTGAGGGCTTTCGCCTAGCGATCGATGTGGTCTAGATGTTCGCCCTGTGGACACTACAAGCGTCGGAGTCGCAGTCATGAGCTACGCCGTTCTCCCAGTTTATCTGACTCTTGATGTTTCCTCCTCGATGCATTGGCTGATGGGTGAGCTGAACAACGCGATCGAGCGCGTGGTGTCAGAGATCTCGACTGACTCCATCGCCGCATCCAGGCTGCGACTTTGCGTCATTTCCTTCTCCCATGATGCCCGAATCGAGCTTCCACTGTCCGATGTGCGGAGGGTTGACCACTTGCCTACGCTGGTAGCTCACGGCGATACCAACTACTCCGCAGTCTTCAAACTGCTTAAGCAGAAAATTGAAGAAGACGTCGCAACGCTGAAGCACGAGCAGCACACTGTGCTACGCCCTTTGGTGCTCTTCATCACGGACGGCGCACCCGTCGACCGGGACTGGATGATCCATCTCGGCGCACTTCAGGATGAGGGTTTTCGATCCCGACCAAATATGGCGGCGTTCGGAATGGGCGATGCAGACCCCGAGGTACTTCAAACTATTGCAACCCGACGCGAGTACGCCTTCCTGTCTCGTGTGCAAACCAACCCCGGGACCGCTATCCGAGCGCTATTCTCTTCCCTCGCGTCGTCGATGACGGCGTCGGGCCGGAGCGTTGGCTCGGGTGCCGCAATGTTGCAAGTTAACGCCCCTGACCGATTCGTATCGATTTCGACGCTGATTACATAGGTAAACCGATAGGCGGACTCACTAGCCGGACACCGGTCGCGCCCGACAGCGGTCAACGGCAGGCGTCTGCCCGGACGTGCACACCGCACCATGGCGGCAGCTCGGCTGCCCACACCCGCCAGCCGCCGGCGTCGCGCCGAGTCTCGAACCGCCACGGGTGGGCTGTGCCGCTCAAGTTGATCTGTCCGTTCCACCAGACCGCATGGACCTGGGCGGTCACCGTCGCACGGTCGTCGGCCTGGTCCTCGACGTCGATCGGTCCGACCACTTCAAGCTTTGACGGAACATTGCCGCGTTCCATCTCGCCGCGGTACTCACGCCACTGCCGCAGCAGCTCGTCATGACGCCTGCCAGCGAGCACCCGCGACAGGCCGATTTCCTCGCCGCTGCTCATCTGGAGCACGTACACGTTCACGGCCGCCTCCGGTGTCACCTCACCTCGCTCTGCTTCCGCCTGCCGCAGGACAGCCCATGACACGGGCACTGCCACGATCCCGGTACACAGCATCGCTACGAGCGAGAGAACCACCAACGGCCAGTGGCGCGGCGACCGCACCAACGGTTTGCCTGCCGCCGCCCGGCGCCCCGGCAGGACTGGTGCCTCCCCTGGTCCCATAGAAGGCAACATATGCCTCCGGTGGGTTTCCCAGCCAGTGCCCGTCGTCGGCCGTGACCGTCATGCGGCCGTTGGTGCCACAATGAGGCCGTGGAAGCTGGCCCTGACACGACTGCGGAGTGGTGGACGACCTCCGACGTAGCTGCGTACCTCGGCGTGAAGGTCGCGACGGTGACGAACTACCGGAAGCGGGGTCAGATGCCAGAGCCGGATGCCACGGTGGGTCGCACTCACATGTGGCGCCCGAGCCGCGTCGTGTCCTGGCATGAAGGTCGCCCACGACCAGGCGTCGGCGGTCGTCCGAGCCGAGCAGGCGGGGACTGAGACGACGAGGGGGTCAGCTCGCGCTGAAGGCTCGCACCTCATCAAGGTACGAGGTGGCCTCCGGCTCGTTCGGGTACCGCTCCCGCAGCAGCGTCGCCAGTTCCTTCGAGACCATCAGCAGCGAGGGTAGGGATTTGCGATCTCCCTCTAGCGCCTGTCGCCCGTAGAAGACCGCCCTCTCTAGGTCGCCTGCTCTGGCCGCTGCCACGCCCAGCGTTATCCGGGCTTCCGCTTGGCGCATCGGCTTTCGGTCGGTCCCGTCCGGGTCCGTCGACGAACGGATTACCTCACGGGCATACATCTCTGCGAGGCGGTCTTCGCCTGCGATGCGGTAGCAGTCCATGGCGTAGAAGTCGAACTTCGCCGGGTCAACTACGAAGTGGTGGTCGGTGTCCTCGGGATACGGCAAGGATTCAAGCAACGTGCGGCCCTTGTCCAGCGCAGTCTCTACCTGCCGCCTGTCGCCGAGTCGCGCCCATGCTTTGGCGCGCTGCGCGGCCAGCTGCACGGCCGCCCCGTCATGGGCGGAAACCGCCTCGCCTGCCTCAGTGGCCGCGATGACGCCTCGGTAGTCGCCTTGTGTCAGCGCGTACCAGGCTCTCATCTCGTAGGCCCAGCCTGAGATGGCGGCATTGCCGGCTTCCTCGCCGAGTGTCAACGCCGCCTTGCGGGTGCCTTCGGCAACGTGACGGAGGCCCATGTCGTACTCCACGCAGCCAACGAGCAACGCGACCCAGCCTGCCAGGGTTAACACCTCTTGGTGCTGAGCGAGGGTTAGTCGGCGGTCCCTCAGTGCAGTAATCCGGCGCAGCCACGCGCGGCCCTCCACCCGTAGCTGCTCCGGCGCCATGTAGGGGTACTCGCAGCACAGCCGATCAGCGGTTATCCGTAGCGCTTCAAGAGTGGCGTTCGATACGTCGGAGCTACGGAGGCGGGCAAGGATCTCCACCGTCTCCATGCCGGTTCCCGCGATTAGTTCCGCGTCAGCTTCATGTGGTGCCGTCGGCGGGAAGAACGCGGCGGTGACGGTTCCGAACGTCTTGGCGATGAGTGCCTTGTAGAACGCGTCAGGCTCCGAGCCCCCTGCCTCCCATCGCTTCCAGTTCCGGAGCATGGTGCTGTCGGCCGGAAGCTGCTCGGCGGCGTGTGCCCGCATAGCGCGCACGGCTTCCCCCTGCGACCACCCCCGTGCGGTGCGCTCGGCCCTCAGCCTGGTTGCCCAGACGGGTCGGTCGAGGTCAGCAGCTACGTCAGCCATAGGGCCAGTATCGCCCCGATCGAGGGGACATGGCGAGGGGACTTAGTCCTGTCACCGCAGTGACACCTGTTGTTCTAGCGCAGTGAGGGCGATCGTTTTGGGTGTCAGCGATACGCCGGAAGAACTCCGGTTAGAGTCTGGCGTAGTACCAACTGAGTTGGTACTTTCAAGGCGAGGTAGTCATCCATCAGGGGATGCGCCTAGACACAGGAGGTAGCTCGTGAAGCTGTACGTGGACACCCAGAGTAAGCAGGTCCAGGTGACGAAGGACCCGGAGCCGAAGAACGACCAGAACGGCAATCAGCGGTCGGAGAAGAACACTGGCCGGCTCATGTGGTCCACCCAGGTCTTCGTTCTCGACGAGACTGGCGGCGAGATCATCACCATCACCACGGCGGGTGAGAAGCCGGGCGTGACGGTGGGACAGCTCGTCGCTGTCGAGCAGTTGGAGGCCATTCCGTGGGCGACCAACGGGCGCAACGGCGTCGCGTTCCGTGCCATCTCGCTGAAGCCGAAGGCTGGTAACTCGGCGGCGAAGTAGTTCTCGTTCACCGTGCTGTGTCTGCCACTGGTGTCCGTGGCAACCCGTAGCGGCTGAGGTCCGCTGCACCGCTCAACCGAACACATGCAGTCCGGGGACGGCTCTGGCGTCCAACGTTCCTGGCCTGGTGACCACGACCGGTGGTCACACCCCGAAATGAGCTGGCGCGGGGTCGGTACTGGCGTCCAAACCTGCCGACCCCGTGCCCTCCACTCATCCAACCCAACTCGCGATTGGGAGGACTCGTCGTGTCCAAGTCTAGCCCCCGCCGCCCCTTCGGGCGGAACACCGGAACGGTGACGGTCATCGAGGCCAAGGTCCACCGTTCCTCGGCCCGCAACGCCCGGCTGGCGTTCATTCTCACGGCGGTCATCGTCAGCCTGCTGGCGGCCGTGGTGGCCGCTTCCTCCATGCACCCCATCCTTGCCCTGTTCCTGGGCGCGGCCATCGGTGTCCCGTCCGGCGGGCTCGCCTGGGTCCTGGTGCGGGTCTGGTCGGTGCTGCGGCTGCTGTGGTGGTGGTCCATCGAGATCGTGCTCACGGTCGCGGTGCTCACCTTCTGGGTGCAGCTGGCCAACCACACCTCGACCCTGGTGACCCTGCTCGTGGTCGCCCTGGTCGTCGGCGTCCCGGCTGCCCTGCCGGTCACCCGCCGCGCCGTGGTGGCCTGGACTTGGTGCCTCGTGGTGCGCCACCGGCTGCGCGTGTGTTTCGCGCAGTTCATCATCGCCAACCAGTCCGGCAGCCTCCCGCTGATCCTGTGGGCCCGTCCGACTCCGGTCGGTGAGCGGGTCTGGGTCTACCTCCGGCCCGGTCTTTCGATGGCCGACCTGGAAGGCCGTCTCGACCGCATTGCGGTCGCCTGCCACGCCGCCACCGCCCTCATCGAGCGGGCCTCGGACGGCAACGCCGCCTACCTGCGGTTCGACATCAAACGCCGGGAAGTTCTTACCGCGACGGTGGGCTCCCCGCTGGTCGACGTCATCAACCCCGACACCCCGAGCGTCGACCGGCCTTCGCCGGTGATCCCGACGGCTCTGGACCTGCCCGACGTCGACGCAGGCGTCATCACCCTGCCAATGCAGAAGAAGCCGGCCACCACCGCCAACGGCACCAAGCCCGCGGCGGCCTCCTCGTCGATCGACGCCGACGACGTCTCCGACTGGATCTGACCCCAACCCAACCCGGACGCGGAGAGCCCTGCGGGCTCGTTCGTGCGGCTCTCCGCGCCCACCATCGCCCAAGGAGGGCACCCATGACCAACACGGCACCCGCCCCAACGTCTGGAGTTCCGGTGGGGCCTGGCCTGTCGATGTTCGACCCCATCTTCATCGGCATCGACGAGTTCGGTCAGCCCGTCTACATCACCCTCGCCTACCGCAACCTCCTCGCCGGCGGCGAACCCGGCGGAGGCAAAAGCGGCCTCCTGAACTGCATCGCCGCCCACGCCGCCCTCTCCATCGGCTCCCGCCTCGTGCTGCTCGACGGCAAGCTCGTCGAACTCGGCCAGTGGGAAGACGTGGCCGACGCGTTCATCGGCCCCGACATCACCGAAGCCCTGACCGTCCTGCGACGGCTCCAGGTCGTGATGAACAACCGCTACGCCTGGCTGCGCGCCCACGGGCGCCGCAAGCTCACCGCCCTCGACGGGCTGTCAGTCATCACCGTTCTGGTCGACGAGATCGCCTTCTACTCCGCGACGGTTGGCAGCAAGCAGGAGCAGGAAGAGTTCGTCGCGCTCCTGCGCGACCTGGTCGCACGCGGGCGTGCCGCCGGCATTCCCGTGGTGGCCGCCACGCAGCGGCCGTCGTTCGACATCATCCCCACCAGCCTGCGGGACCTGTTCGGCTACCGCGCCGCGTTCCGCTGCACCACACCCAACAGCTCCAACATCGTCCTCGGTCATGGGTGGGCCGAGCAGGGCTACTCCGCCACCGACATCCAGCCCACCAACCAGGGCGCGGCCTACCTCATCGCCGAAGGCGGCACCCCCCAACGCATCAAGGTCGCCTACCTCACCGACGCGCAGATCGCCGGCATCGCCGACTACGCCACCTGGACCCGCCGCCCCACCCGCTTATCGGCCCCCGACGCCTCACGTCTCGACCTGGGGTTGGCGGCATGACCACCCGGGAGCGCACCTACGCCAAGGCGAACAACCAGCGGGCCGCGCAGTTCGTCGAGCTGTGGATCGTGGCCCAGCCGCACGAGATCACGGCCATGGTCCAGGTCGCCTCCGCCAGCGGCCGACTCGTCTTCGTCTCTCCGCCGACCCCGATGGGCGGCGACGACACCCGCCACCGCCGCTACCTGCGGCTGCGCACCACCTGAAACGGCCGACAGGACCGGACCGACGCCTGCCAGCAATCGCCGGTCCTGCCGACCACCGACCAAGCCCCTTCTCGAAAGGACGTGGCTTCCATGAAGGCTACCCAGAATCCGTCCGCCGTCGAGGTCACCCCGGCGGTCATCCTGCGCGGTGCCGCCCTCTACATCAGCCGGCACGGCTGGACCCAGGGCACCTACTACGCCGACGACACCACTGACGGCATTTCGGTGCAGCCCAACCCCACCCCGCCGGCCTGCGCCATGGGCGCCATCGCCATCGCCGCGTTCGGCCGCCGCCTCCCGGAGGACTCCTTCCTCCTGCCCGAGTGGGTCGACTACAAGAACGCCGAAGACGCCCTCCTCGCTCACCTCGACCTGCTCTACCCGCCCACTGGTGACAACGACTTCCCCCACCCCGAGATCGGCGACTGGAACGATCAACCCGACCGCACCGCCGAGCAGGTCATCAACACCCTCACCGCCGCCGCCACCACGTGGGACAACCACCACGACCGGCAGGCGGTGCCCGCATGAACACCGTCAAGAAGCCCTTGACGCCGTTCGGGCAGCAACTCAAGCACCGGCACGTCGTCGAGAACGACGAATTCGCCGCCTTCGCCCAGCGCATCATCCGCGCCCACGGCCGCCGCGTCGCCACCGGTGACGTCGAAGCCCTCCGCGACCTCGTCGCCCTCTCCGCCGTCATCGACCAGGCCATCGGTGAAGCCGTCGTCGGCCTGCGGGCCTTCGGCTACTCCTGGGCCGAAATCGGTCAGCGGCTCGGCATCACCCGCCAAGCCGCCCAGCAGCGCTGGGGAGACCGGCCATGACCGCCACCTTCTACGACCCGACCGGCACCCGCTACGGCATGCCCACCTACCCCTACCGCATGGCCCCCGAAGGCCTGGCCACCCGCCGGCAACTGCGCGCCGCCGGCCTGCGACCCGCAGGACACGAACCCGTCGCGCAACTGCTGTGGAGACGCGGCAAGCGCGTCGCCTACCTCTACCGGGTCTCCCTCGCCGCACCCAAACGCACCGCCACCCCCGCCCAGCGCGACGCCATCGCCAAGGCACTTCGCGCCCGCCGCACCTGCGGTGTCTGCGGCCTGGTGCAGCCCTACTACATCCCCCGCCGCTACGGCTGCTGCCTCGACTGCCACGGAGGCCACCGATGACCACCGCCCTCATCAACCTCGCCGCTCAAGAGCGGATGACCCCCGACGGCTACGTCGTGACCGCCATCGCCGGTGACTTCGCCGCCCGGGGCGAGCTGTCCTTCGAACGCTTCCTCTCCGGCTACTACGCCGAATCGCTGCGCATCATCCACGAAGCCCACCTCACCGACTGCACCGCCGCCGACGGCGAGCACTGCGCCACCTGCAACGGCATCCGCGTCGGACTCGCCGGCCTCATCGCCGAAGAACGCATCGTCACCGCCGGGGAGGTGACCAGCGATGGCCGGTGACGACTGCCGGTTCTGCATCCAGGCCAACATGCCCGCCGGCGTCCACGACGTCCTCGGCCCGGTCTACCGGCCCTGCCCCGAATGCCTGGACATCTGCGGCGGCTGCGACGGCGACGGACTCTTCCCGTCCGACTTCACCTGCCTGGCCTGCTTCCGCAACCGGATGGCCGCCGTCGGCCTGATCCCCGTGCTCTGCGCCCACTGCCTGGGCGTCATCGACCTCTACCCCACCCCACACCGCCGACCGGAGGTGACCGGCCATGACCAGCACTAGCCCCACCAGCGGCACCCGCCTGGAAGGCGTCGTCCTGGTCCTCATCCTGCTCACCGTCGCCGGCTTCGCCGGAGCCGCCTCGTTCACCCACGTCAAGGACTGGACCCTCGCCAACTCCCCCGCCGGGACCGGGGCCTGGTTCGGCTGGGCCAACGCCGTCATCTCCGAACTCGTCCCCATCGCCTGCCTACTGACCATCCGCCGACGCCGCCGCACCGGCGCACCCATCGGCTACCCGCTGTTCCTGCTCATCGCAGCCGCCGGCCTATCACTGGCCGCGCAACTCGCCGTCGCCAAGCCGGGCATCTCCGGCTGGCTCCTCTCGGCCGTCCCCGCCCTGGCGTTCATGGCCCTGGTGAAACTTGTCCTCGCACCGGCACCCACGCCGGAGGACAACACGCCCGCCGCCGAGCCAGCCGAGCCGATCCGGGTCCAGGTGGCCGAGCAAGTCATCACCGAGCCGCCCGCTGCCATCACCCCGGCCCCCGCGCCGACCCCGGCCGTCGAGCCGGAACCTGTCACCACGCAGGCCCCGGAGCCCGTCACCATCCCTACTCACCTGCTGCCCCCGGCCCGCTTCGCGGCAGTGCAGCACGAACAGGCCACCGGTCAACCCATCACCCCGGGCGAGCTGGCCGACCGGCTCGACGTCACCCCGGCCGTCGCCGGGCAACTTCTGACCACCATCGCCGGTGGTGCCCGATGACCATCTACCTCGTCGACATCGAGCAGATCATGCACACCTGCCCCGCCGAGCCGGAGCCTCACCCGTTCGACATCCGCCGGACGCTCGTCGACGTCATCCCCGGCGGGCCCTGCCGGGCACCGGTCACCGTCCGTTGCGGCGGACAGGCCGTCCAGGTTCCCTGCCATCGGCACGAGCCGGCCAAGCGCCAGTGCGGCGCCTGCCGGGTCATCGTCACCGAACGCACCATCACCACCCGCCACCTCACCGAGGTCGACGGCTGATGGCCTCGACGCTGGACCTCACACCCCGAGCTTCGGCCCGGGGTGTGGGCTCGAACGCCGACACCATCGCCCCCGTCTACGACTACACCGCCGCCGGCTCCGCCTTCGCACGCGCCACCCGCCCCGACTACTTCGGCTGGCTGGAACACGTCCGCGCCGCCGCCGGCTGCACCCGCCCCATCCGCCTCGCCGGCCAGATTCTCACCGTCGAGCAGGGCACCGGCCGAGTGCTGGACCAGCGGCGCACCGACGACATGCCCGACTCCGCCATCTACACCGCCTGCGGCAACCGCCGATCGAGGGTCTGCCCGTCATGTGCGCAGACGTACCAACGCGACGCGTTCCAACTCCTGCGCGCTGGCCTGGTCGGCGGCAAGGGTGTCCCCGAGTCGGTCGCCTCGCATCCGGCGGTGTTCGCGACGTTCACCGCGCCGTCGTTCGGGCCGGTTCACGCCCGGGTGGTCAAGCGGCACACCTGCGGCAACCGCCGCCGCTGCGACTGCCGGGCTGAGCCCTGCCATGCCCGCCGCGATGTCGGCGTCTGCCCCCACGGTCGTCCTGCCGTCTGCTGGGCCCGCCACGAAGCCGGGGACGCCGCGCTCGGGCAGCCGCTGTGCCTGGACTGTTACGACCACGACCACCAGGTCGTGTGGAACATCTTCTCCGGCGAGCTGTGGCACCGCACCAAACAAGCCGCGGAACGCTGGCTGACCAAACTCGCCCGCCGACGCGGCATCCCCAAAGTGCAGGTTGTCACCGCCTCCGGCAAGACGCGCAAGGTGGCGCCAGTACGGCTGTCGCCGGGGAAGGTCGCCGAGCTGCAAGCCCGGGGAGCGGTCCACTTCCACGCCATCGCCCGCCTCGACGGCATCGACGGCTGCGACCCCGACAAGGTGGTTCCCCCACCGGCCGGGTTCACCGTCGCCGACCTCATCGACGCGCTCCGGCACGCCGCCACACAGATCGGCTTCCACACCCCGCCGCACCCGGACCGGCCCGACGGCTGGCTCATCGCCTGGGGCGAGCAGGTCGACCTGGAACCGATCGCCACCGACGGCACGGGTGAGGTCACCGATGGCATGGTCGCCGGTTACCTTGCCAAGTACGCCACCAAAAGCACCGAGGCCACCGGGCACACCTCCACCCGCCTGACCGCCGACACGATCGGGGACTACGCCGACCCCGACGGCGACCACACCGCCCGCCTCATCGACGCCTGCTGGCGTATTGGCCGACCCACCCACACGCCTGTGCCGCTCTCGGAACGGCCCCGTGATCCACGGCCCCGGCCTGGCTTCGTCGAGCGCTGGCAGTGCCCCGACTGCGGCACCCACACCCGCTACCCCGCCTGCCCCACCTGCATCGCCCACCGTCAAGCCGCCCTTGACACTCAACCGGCGAAACCAGCGACGTCCAACCCGTACGCCCGGCTGCGCCGGTGGGCACACATGCTCGGCTACGGCGGCCACTTCCTCACCAAGGGCCGCCGCTACTCCGTGACCTTCCAACTCCTACGCGACACCCGCATCGCATACCGGCGGCACGAAGACCAGGCCCACGAGCACCCCGCCGCCAGCGGTCAGTCCGTCGACCAGGTCGGCGAGGACACCACCCTCATCGTCGGCACCCTCACCTTCGCCGGCGTCGGCTGGCACACCTCAGGAGACGCCCTCCTCGCCAACACCGCCGCCGCCATGGCCCGAGAGCGACGAACCACCGGCCGCGAAGAACTCGCCCACGAGCTCAGCGCCACCCCGGCCGGCACGGTGCCGGCTGCTGCTTGACCCGACAGACCTGAGGAGGTCACCCATCATGAGCACCACCGCCCGTCCCAGCTCGGTCGTCAGGCTCGTCCCTCGCACCGGGGCGGTCGTCGTCGAGCCCGTCACCTACACCGTCCGGGAGGTCGCCAAGCTGCTCGGCCTCTCGCTGGGCAGCACCTACGCCCTGGTCCGCGACGGCACCATCCCGGCGACCCGCCTGGGTGGTCGCTGGCTGATCCCCCGCAACCGGTTCCACGCATGGCTCGATGGTGTCACCGAGCAACCCGCCGCCACTGGCACCGAGCACGGCCGGGGGCGCTGATGGGCTACGTCGTCAAGACTCCCGCTGGCACCTATCGCGCCAACTGGCGCGACGCGACGGGACGGCAAAAGGCAAAGACCTTCCGCACCAAGAAGGAGGCAAGCACCTTCCTGGCTCAAACGGAAGCCGCGCTCAGTCGAGGCACGTACGTCGACCCCCACGCGGGCCGGACCCGCTTCGGCGACTTCGCCCAGCAGTGGCTCGCCACCAGGACCGTGGAGGCTCGGACCGCCGAGCGGACCGTCTCCATGCTCCGAGCTCATGTGCTGCCCAAGTGGGGTGACTGGCCGCTCGGGCAGGTCGACTTCATGTCGGTGCAGGAGTGGGTGACGAGTCTGAGCCGCGAGCTTGCCCCAACCACGGTCGCCAAGTGCTACCAACTCCTGTCGATGATCCTCCGCACGGCCGTGCAGGCACGGCTGATCGTCACCAACCCCGCCGAGGGGGTGAAGCTCCCGCGCGATCGGTCGCGGGACGTCAAGCCGGTCACGATCAGCCGGGAGATCTTCTTCGGCAAGCTGCTACCAGTCGTCCCCGCCCGTCACCGGGGAATCGTCTGCGCTGCCGCCGGGGCGGGCCTGCGCTGGGGCGAGTGCGCCGGATTGCCCTGGTCGTCGGTAGACCTCGATCGCGCCGTGCTGCGCGTGGTCCAGGTCGCCGAAGAGACCCACGGCGGCATTCTGCTCCGCCCGTACCCGAAGAGCCGCGCTGGCGTGCGGACCGTGCCTCTGCCGGGCTTCCTGGTGTCCGCGCTGCGTCGGCTGCGAACTCACGCCGGTGATCCCGACCCGCGAACGCTGGTGTTCCGTGACCGGGTCGGTCGCCCACTGCGCCGGTCGAACTTCCGCCGCCGGGTCTGGCTGCCCTCGCTGGTCCGCGCCGGACTGCTCGGCCAGGTCGTCAACACCGGCCCGCACCGGTACCGCGCCGTCTGGCCCGACCGGGAGGGCGTCGAGTGGTCGGCGGAGTTCACCACCGAGCGGGAGGCCGTCGCCTGCGTGGCAGCGAAGGCCGCCGGCGGGATGCGGTTCCACGACCTGCGGCACGCCTACGCCACCTGGCTGGTCACGGACGGCGTCCCGATCAACCTGGTGCAGCGGGTCATGGGCCACGAGCAGGCGTCGACGACCCTGGATCGTTATACGCACACCCCGGCCGACTATGCCGCCCGGATCTTGGATGCCTTCACGCTACCTGCTGACGATTTGCTGACTCTGGACCCGGCAACACCTTCTGAGAGCGCGTTGGATGAAGGCGAGGAGGGTCTGTGAGCTGGGCTGGAGCGCTTACCCCGCAAAGGGACGACCCCCGTCGGGGGGAGACGGGGGTCGTCGGGAGGTTCGGCTCCGGGGGGGTTGAGCCGAACCCACTCAGCGGTCACGGGGGGTGCAACCGCCGAGGGCCTGCGAGTTGTGTTGTCCGAGATACGAATACTCGTCGTGAGGACAAGCATGCCCGAGCAGAGTGTTCACGTCGAGTGGTGTCGACCCCACTCACTGCGAAAATGTGACCACGGTGTGTGATAGCCGTCACGTAGAGCAGGGGTTGTAACGGCTTACCCGCAGGTCGGAGGGGCTGGTGACCCCGGGCACCCGCCGACCATAGACCATCGGGCTAGACTTTCGCGCCGTGGGCCGAAGTGCCGCTTTCTTCGATCTGGACAAGACCGTCATCGCCAAGTCGAGCGCCCTGGCGTTCGGTCGGCCGTTCTACCGGGACGGGCTGATCACTCGGCGTGACGTGGTCAAGTCGGCGTACGCGCAGCTGATGTTCCGGCTGGGCGGCACCGACGAGCAGACCATGGCCCGAACCCGGGACTACCTCGCCACGCTCTGCAAGGGCTGGCAGGTGGAACAGGTCCGCCAGATCGTCGCGGAGACACTGCACGAACTGATCAACCCCTACGTGTACGCCGAGGCCGCCGCGCTCATCGAGGAGCACCAGGCCGCCGGCCGGGACGTCGTGCTGGTCTCCGCCTCCGGCGAGGAGATGGTCCGGCCGATCGGGGCACTGCTGGGCGTGACCGACGTGATCGCCACCCGGATGACGGTCGAGGGCGGGCGCTACAGCGGCGAGGTGGAGTTCTACGCCGCCGGCCCGAGCAAGGTCGACGCGGTCGGCGAGCTGGCCACCGCGCGCGGGTACGACCTGAGCGACTGTTACGCCTACTCCGACTCGTACAGCGACCGTCCGCTGCTGGAGTGCGTCGGGCACCCCAGCGTGGTCAACCCGGACCGGGCGCTGCGCAAGCTCGCGGTGGAGAACGGCTGGCCGGTGCTGGAGTTCCGGCACCCGATCCCGTTGGGCCGCCGGCTGCGGGAGCGCCCGGCCGTGCCGGTGGCCGCGGCGGCGCTCGGTGTCGGCGTGGGAGTGGCCATCGGCATCGCCTGGTACGGCCGGCACCGCCGCGCCAAGGTCGCCCCGGTCGCCTGACCACACCCTTTTCGCCGGCGACGAAGCCGACAGGCCCTGAAGCCGCGAGGCTCCGAAGCCGGGCGGCCGAAGCCGCGAGGCCCCGAGGCCGGGAAGCCCCGAAGCCGGCAGGCCCGGAGGTCAGGAGGCGGCGAGGACCTCGTCGCCGATGACGGAAAGCTGCTCGGCGCCCACCTCGACGGCCGACATGTAGTGCCGCAGCCAGGAGCGCAGCCCGTCCGGGGTGCCGGTGGCGAACGCGCCGGCCGAGCCGACGTACTCCGGTTCCCGCTCCCGGTGCCCGACGTCGACGGCGACCAGCCCGCGCGGGTCGAAGCCGCTGGACATCAGCACCAGCCGGGCGGCCGCACGGGCCACCACGCCGGACGGGCCGGCGAACGGGCGCAGGTTCAGCAGTTCGCCGTGTACGACGGCGGCCAGCACCAGCGGCGGGACCTTGGTGCCGCCGGCGATCAGCCCGGCGAGGCCGTCCAGCCGCGCGCCGACCACCGGGTCGGTCACCGGGCGGCCCAGTTCGTCCTCGCTCACCACGTTGCGGGCGGCGAGCACGTGCAGCTTGGCCAGCGCCTGCCGGGGCGCCTTCGGCCACAGGTCGGTCAGCCCGGGCAGCGCCCCGGCCACCCGTAGCGCGCCCTGGAGCACCGGCTCGGTGACGGTGCCGGCACGAACGGTCTCGCGCTCGTGGGCGTACCCCTCCAGGGCCGCGCTGGCCACCGCGGACCGGAGGCTGACCTCGGCCGCGACCTGGCCGCCGTGCCGGCGCAGCGCGCGGTGCCGCAGCGCCTCGTCGACCCGCTCGCGGGCCCGCTCGGCGGCGGGGGCGATGTCGGCGAGCGCGAGCAGCGGGGCGAGCGGATCGGTGGTCACGCTGTCACGCTAGCGACCCGCCCGGCCCGGCCGGCCGCCACCCGCCGGTAGGGCGACCCGGGCCACCCGCGCCAGGTCTCCCGGCCTCGATGATCGACTCCGGTTTGCGGCGTGTCGGGGTGACCAGTCGCCCGGACACCCCGGCACGCCGCAAATTGGGGCGGGCCGGGAGGCGGGACCGGCGGGGCCGGCGGGCGGGGTGGGCCGTCGGGCGCGCGGTGGGGGCCGCTGGGCGCGCGAGCGGCCGCCGGGCTGTCGCGTGCGCCCCGCCCCGCGATTACCCTCAGCCGGGTAGGCGACGCAGGTCACCCGTAGAAGGAGTCACCGCATGAGCGAGGCATTGGCCAACCTGCTGAACGAGACGCGCCAGTTCCCGCCGCCGGCCGCACTCGCTGCGGAGGCCAACGTCACCGCCGACGCGTACGCGGAGGCCGCCGAGGACCGGCTGGCCTTCTGGGAGCGCCAGGCCGGGCGGCTGGCCTGGGAGAAGCCGTGGGACCAGGTGCTCGACTGGTCGAACCCGCCGTTCGCGAAGTGGTTCGTCGGCGGCCGGCTCAACGTGGCGTACAACTGCCTGGACCGGCACGTGGAGGCCGGTCGCGGCGACAAGGTGGCGATCCACTGGGAGGGCGAGCCGGGTGACACCCGCACTCTCACCTACGCGGACCTGCACCGGCTGACCTGCCAGGCGGCGAACGCGCTGACCGAACTGGGCGTGACCGCCGGCGACCGGGTGGCGATCTACATGCCGATGGTGCCGGAGGCCGCGGTGGCGATGCTGGCCTGCGCCCGGATCGGTGCGACGCACAGCGTGGTCTTCGGTGGCTTCTCCGCCGACGCGCTGACCAACCGGATCCAGGACGCCAGCGCCAAGGTGGTGATCACCGCCGACGGCGGCTACCGGCGGGGCAAGCCGTCGGCGCTGAAGCCGACGGTGGACGAGGCGGTGGCGAACTGCCCGTCGATCGAGCACGTGCTGGTGGTCCGCCGCACCGGCGAGGAGGTCGCCTGGTCGGCGAAGGACCACTGGTGGCACGAGACGGTGGAGACCGCCTCGGCCGAGCACACCGCGCAGGCGTTCGACGCCGAGCACCCGCTCTTCATCCTCTACACCAGCGGCACCACGGCCCGGCCGAAGGGCATCCTGCACACCACCGGCGGCTACCTGACCCAGGCGGCCTGGACGGCGCACGCCGTGTTCGACCTGAAGCCGGAGACGGACGTCTACTGGTGCACCGCCGACATCGGCTGGGTCACCGGCCACTCCTACATCGTGTACGGCCCGCTGGCCAACGGCGCCACCCAGGTGATGTACGAGGGCACCCCGGACACCCCGCACAAGGGCCGGTTCTGGGAGATCGTTGACAAGTACCGGGTCACCATCCTCTACACCGCCCCGACGCTGATCCGCACGATGATGAAGTGGGGCGAGGACATCCCGGCCGGCTTCGACCTGTCCTCGCTGCGCCTGCTCGGCAGCGTCGGCGAGCCGATCAACCCCGAGGCCTGGATGTGGTACAGGCAGCACGTCGGCCGGGGTGAGCTGCCCATCGTGGACACCTGGTGGCAGACCGAGACCGGCGCGATCATGATCTCGCCGCTGCCCGGTGTCACCGCGGCCAAGCCGGGCTCCGCGATGACCCCGCTGCCGGGCATCAGCGCCGACGTGGTCGACGACCAGGGCCAGTCGGTGCCGAACGGCGGCGGTGGCTACCTGGTGCTGCGCGAGCCGTGGCCGTCGATGCTGCGCACCATCTGGGGCGACGACGACCGCTTCATCGAGACGTACTGGAGCCGGTTCGAGGGGATGTACTTCGCCGGTGACGGGGCGAAGAAGGACGACGACGGGCACATCTGGCTGCTCGGCCGGGTCGACGACGTGATGCTGGTGTCCGGGCACAACATCTCCACCACGGAGGTGGAGTCGGCACTGGTGTCGCACCCGTCGGTGGCCGAGGCGGCGGTGGTCGGCGCCACCGACCCGACCACCGGCCAGGCGATCGTCGCGTTCGCCATCCCGCGCGGCACCGCGGACACCGCCGGTGAGGCGGGCGAGCAGCTCATCACCGAGCTGCGCAACCACGTGGCCAAGACGCTCGGCCCGATCGCCAAGCCCCGGCAGATCATGCTGGTGCCGGAGCTGCCGAAGACCCGCTCCGGCAAGATCATGCGCCGGCTGCTGCGGGACGTGGCGGAGCACCGCTCGCTGGGCGACGTCACCACGCTCCAGGACTCCTCGGTGATGGAGTTGATCTCCTCCGGGATGGGTGGCGGCAAGTCCGACGAGGACTGACCGAAAACGTACTTCGATCTGTGGGTGACGGTCCGCGCGGACCGTCACCCACCGTCGTTTCTGACGGGTACGCGCCGACGGTGCCGACCGGCGTCACATCGGTCGGTCGGCTGAGGCCGGGAAGCTGAACGGCCACAGCAGACGACTCACCCCTGTCGTTCATTCTCTTTCTCATTTAGTTTCACGCAGGTCAGGTCGGTTCGATGGACATCACATCGATGAAGCACGCCGACCGGCACCTCCCTCCCCATGCCCGAGAAACGGAGCGGCATGAACACATTTCCGCAATCCGGGTCGCGCCGACGCCTACTCGTCGCGCTACCCGCCATCGCCCTCGCTGCCACGTCACTGACCGTGACCGGCAGCGCGGCCGCCCAGACGTCCGGCCCCGCCCGGGCCACGATCGGGGCCGACGAGTTCTACATCAACTACTCCGAGCCGGCCGTCCAGCCGGACAGCGACGGCCGCGAGGTCAAGGGCAAGGGTGGCATCCACGCCCCGGCGGTCGAGCAGGCGCGGACGTACGACCGCAAGTTCGCCCGCGGCAACCCCGTCACGGCGCGGCAGCTGGCGAAGACCGAGGCCGAGGCGATCAAGACGGGTAAGAACCCGCGGCAGATCAAGCAGGCCAAGGGCACCCAGACCGCCAAGCTGCTGACCCTGCTGGTGGAGTTCAACGACCAGGCGAACGACGACTTCACCGACGTCATGGTCCCCAAGACGGTCTTCGAGGACCGGAGCTGTGTCCTCGGCACCGTGCAGAACGGACCGAAGCACAACAACATCCCGGACCCGGGCAGCCTGCCGCACGAGGACAACAACTCGATGTGGGTGCCGGACTTCTCCTCCGAGCACTTCAACAAGATGCTCTACACCAAGGAGGGCATCACCGAGCGGGTCCGCAAGGACCTGACCGGGCCGGACGGCAAGCCGGGCGTCAACCTCGCCGGCCGCACCATGCACAACATGTACCTGGAGATGTCCAAGGGCGCGTACACGGTGGACGGGCAGGCCAGCCCGTGGATCACCGTGCCGCACTCCGAGGGCTGGTACGCGGCCTCGCGCTGCTTCCAGGACGAGAACGGCAACTGGGTCGCCGGGCGTCAGCAGTCGATGAACGGCCACCCGGACAACCCGCAGGGCGCGGGCCGGCTCGCCACCGACGCGGTCGACACGCTCGCGAAGACGGACCCGGACTTCCCGTGGGCCGACTACGACATCGAGGACCAGGGCGACCGCGACGGCGACGGCAACGTCTTCGAGCCGGACGGCGTGATCGACCACCTGGTGCTGGTGCACGCCGGCCAGGGCAAGTCCCGCGGCGGCGGCGCCGAGGGCGTGTATGCGGTGTGGGCGCACTCCTCGTCGGTTCCGGGCGGCTACACCATTCCGGGCACCGACCTGCAGGTCTCGAACTACATCGTGCAGCCCGAGGACGCCGGTGTCGGTGTCTTCGCCCACGAGTTCGGTCACGACCTGGGCCTGCCGGACCTCTACGACACCTCCGGCAACGCCGACTCGGACGTCGACTTCTGGGACCTGATGGCCTCCGGGTCGCACTCGGGTGAGATCTTCCAGGCGCTGCCGACGCACATGGGCCTCTGGGACAAGTGGGTCCTCGGCTGGGCGGACCCGCTGAACGTCAACCCGGGCGCCACCCCGCGTGACGTGCAGCTGGGCCAGACCTCGCGGACCCCGGTCGGCACCAAGGACGGCATCAAGGTCAACCTGCCGAACAAGGTGATCACGCTGGCCACGCCGCACAGCGGCGCGAACATGTGGTACACCGGCGCCGACCAGGACTGGGCCGACATCAAGCTGACCCGCTCGGTGGCGGTGCCGGCGGCGGCCGACGCGAAGTTCTGGATGTGGAACAACTACGTCATCGAGGAGGACTGGGACTACGGCTTCGTCGAGGTCTCGACCGACGGTGGCACGACCTGGGCCGAGCAGAAGGTCTACGACTCGACCGGCAAGCTGGTCAGCACCAACGACGGCTACGCCGACCCGAACGGCCGGATGGTGGACTTCGGCAACAAGAAGTACGGCCTGACCGGTGACTCCCACGGCTGGCGGCACGACTACGTCGACCTGTCGGCGTACGCCGGGCAGACGGTGCAGCTGCGGCTGCGCCAGGCCACCGACGAGGCGTTCGTGGAGCGCGGCTGGTTCGCCGACGACTTCTCGGTCACCGGCGGCGGCGCCACCACCTGGAGCGACAACGTCGAGGGCGGGGCCAACGGCTGGACCCAGACCGGCGGCACCTTCGTCGACACCACCGGCCCGGGCTGGCGGATCGACGGCGGCACCACCAACCAGGCGCACTACTACCTGGCCGAGTGGCGCAACTTCGACGGCTTCGACAACGGCCTGAAGTACGCGTACGACACGGTGTACTCGCGTGACGCCTGGAAGGTCGACAAGCTCTCCTACAACGCGCCGGGCATGCTGGTCTGGTACCGGGACACCGCGCTGGGCGACGTCAACCACGTCACCGCGCAGATGACCGCGCTGCCCAGCTACGGCGCCAAGGGTGGCCTGCTGATCGTCGACTCGCACTTCGACCCGTACCGCCGCCAGGGTGAGGCGGCCGTCAAGGACCCGTCGACGCTGGACAACCTGCCCAGCCGTCCGCAGTCCGCCAACGCGGCCTTCTCCCTCAAGCCCACGTACGGCTTCAAGGAGTGCCTGGAGGCGGCGAACGAGCCGTACAGCGAGTACTGCACCACCTTCGGTGCCCAGCCGGCGGTGCCGGGCTTCACCGACGCCAAGGGCTGGTACCCGGGCATCGAGGTGCGGGGCGGCTCGCTCTTCGCCCGGGACAACGACGCCTCCGTGGTGATCCCGTCGAAGGGCAACGTGCCCTACACGACCCGGGTCACCAACCCGGACGGCAGCCCGGCCACGGCCCTGTACGGCACGAACCTCGGGTTCACCGTGCTGGGCTCGGGCAACCCGGGCGACAAGGGTGCCGCCTACGGCGTCACCATCACCATCAAGCAGACGGCGAAGGACAACTCGTACGCCACGGTCCACGTGACCCCGGCAAACTGATCCGTCCCGATTCGTCTGAGGGGACACCCGGCGGGGCCCGCCCGGAGCACACTGCTCCGGACGGGCCCCGCTCTCTTACGCCCTCCTGCCCGCTTCAGCCACGCGGTGTGACATTTTCGTGAACGCCAGCGCTCCATGTTGGGGACTCCATAATCGCCGTCACTGTAGGTGATCGTGGCCAAACCGTAACGTGAATCTGCGGTTGATCCGTGGGGGTTTTGGGGGCGGTTTGCCCCGTGATGATGGGCAGCCATTACGGTAATTGCCTCGTGACAATCGTGTGAACGCGTGTCAGGGTGAGTGACGCATGACATGACAGAGACGGCCTTGGTTGTCCCCGTCATGTAACAGTTCCACAAAGGAGGAGGACCTTTGAGGAGACGAGTCACAGCCGGTCTGGCTTCGGCCGCGGCCGCGCTGCTGGCGGCCGGTGTGGTCACGGCGCCGGCATCCGCCGCCCCGGCGGCGGAGCCCGCCCCCGGCGCCGACAAGGCGAAGCACGGCAAGGACAGCCTCCCGGATCCGAAGGCGGATCAGCAGCGGGAGGTCCGCAAGCAGGCGATCGCCGACCTGCTCTCCGGCAAGGCCAAGCTTCAGACGCGCAACGGCTCGAAGGTCATCCAGGTCAAGGACGACCTGTTCGTCGAGTACCAGAAGGCGCCGAAGACCGACCCGATCTTCACGATGCTGGTCGAGTTCGGCGACAAGACCGACGCCCGGACCGGTGGAGCTGCCGGCCCGGTCCGTAACCAGATCCCCCAGCCGGACCGCAACTGGGACGGCAGCGCCACCGACGACAACAGCACGCTCTGGCGGTCCGACTTCAGCCGGGCCCACTACCAGGACCTGATGTTCGGTCCTGGCGAGTCGATGCGGGACTTCTACTTCCAGCAGTCCGGCGGGCGCTACACCGTCAACGGTGACGTGAGCGACTGGGTGAAGGTGCCCTACAACGAGGCGCGGTACGGCAGCAACGCCATCTCCGAGGCCGACGGGTACTGGAACTTCGTCAAGGACAGCGCCACCTCCTGGTACGACGCCGAGATCGCGGCGGGGAAGACCCCGGCCCAGATCAAGCAGTACCTGGCCCAGTTCGACATCTGGGACCGGTACGACTTCGACGGCGACGGCAACTTCAACGAGGCCGACGGCTACATCGACCACTTCCAGGCGGTGCACGCCGGTGAGGGCGAGGAGGCCGGCGGCGGCGCCGAGGGCGAGGACGCCATCTGGTCGCACCGGTGGGCCGCCTTCCCGAACCTCGCGGGCTCCGCGGGTCCGGCGGGCAACCTCTCCGGTGGCGTGCAGATCGGTGACACCGGCATGTGGATCCGGGACTACACCACCGAGCCGGAGAACGGCGGTCTGGGCGTCTTCGCCCACGAGTACGGCCACGACCTCGGTCTGCCGGACCTGTACGACACCGCCGGCGGCGACAACGGCGTCGGCTTCTGGAGCCTGATGTCCTCCGGCTCGTGGCTGAGCCGTGGCAAGGACGACATCGGGTCGACCCCGGGCTACATGGACCCGTGGTCGAAGCTGTACCTCGGCTGGCTGAACCACACCACCGTCACGTACGGCAAGGGCAGCACCCAGGTGACGCTCGGGCCGGCCGGCGACAGCGACGGGCCGAAGGCCCAGGCCGTGGTGGTCAACCTGCCGGCGCAGACCCAGACCACCTCGTACAACACCCCGTTCGCGGGTGCCAACGAGTGGTGGGGCGGCAGCGCGGACGACCTGAACACCACGCTGACCCGTCAGCTGGACCTGACCGGTGCGACGTCCGCGTCGATCACCGCCAAGGCCTGGTACGACATCGAAGAGGACTACGACTACCTCTACGCCGAGGTGTCCACCAACGGCGGCGCCACCTGGGCCCCGCTGAGCAACTCGTCGATCGACTCCGGTGAGACCGGCGTCGACGGCTCCACCAGTGGCAACTGGGTCGACCTGGCCTACGACCTGTCCGCGTACGCCGGGCAGACCGTGCAGTTCCGCTACCGCTACCAGACCGACGGCGGCGTGCACCTCGCCGGCGCGTTCCTGGACAACGTGTCGCTGGTCAAGAACGGCTCCGCCGTCTGGACCGACGACGCGGAGACGCTCGACGCGGCGTGGACCGCCAAGGGCTTCACCCGGATGACCGGCTCGGTGACCGCCACCTACCCCCGCTTCTACATCGCGGAGAACCGTACCTACGTCGGGTACGACGACACGCTGCGGACCGGTGGGTACAACTACGGCTTCGCCACCACCCGCCCGAACTGGGTGGAGCGCTTCTCCAACCACCAGGGCATGCTGGTCTGGTACGTGAACTACGCGTACGGCGACAACAACACCTCGGAGCACCCGGGCTACGGCCTGAACCTCCCGGTGGACGTCCGCCCGGGTCAGATCAAGGTCGACGGCGTGGGCACCATCAGCAACCGCCGCAACGGCTACGACGCGACCTTCAGCCGGTACGCCAAGCCGGCCCAGACCTTCCACCGCAACGGTGTCCCGGTCACGGTCCCGGCGCTCGAGGCGAACCCGCTCTTCACCGACAGCGGGCCGAACAAGTACTGGAACGCCAGCAACCCGTGGAACTCGGTGAAGGTGGCCGGCACCGGCACCAAGATCGAGATCCTGAAGCAGGGCACCAACCCCACCGACGACATGGTGGTGAAGGTCAGCAACTGACCAATTTGTTAACAGTGGGGCCGGTGGCGCTGACGCCACCGGCCCCACTGTTTCTGCACCCCCCGCAATCTGATCGAAATCTGTCACTATGGCGTGGCGCTCACGGATCCGCCCTGCTCATCCGCATTGATGAACCGCTCGGGTGTGACGGTGAAAAGCGTTGCCAACAAAATCTTGCAACAAATCGACGCACGCATCTTCACAGCCGTCCCGTGAGTGTCTATCTTCACCTTCAGTCCCACTAGTGGGACGTCTTCACCGGCCCGTACCCCCGTTGGGCCGGTTCCCTCACACCGGAGGTACCACGTGCGCAAAGTCGCAGTGGGTCTGCTCGGGCTTTCGCTGACGGCGACAGGTCTGGTGACGGGCACGTCCGCCAGCGCCGCGCCGACGCCGAAGTTGCCGGCGGCCGCCCCGTCGGTCGCCGAACCTGCCCACAAGGACCACGATCTGCCCAACCCGCTGGAAGACAAGCGGCGGGCGCTGCGCCAGGAGGGCCTGAGCGAGGTCCTCACCGGCAAGACCAAGGCGCAGAAGATCAACGGCAGCACGGTCGTCAAGGTCGGCAAGACCCAGGCCGAGGGGCAGACCGCCCGTACGGCCACGGCTGCCGCCCAGACGCAGGACCAGTACGTCGAGCTCTCCCGCGAGCGGACCGACAAGATCTTCGTGATTCTCGCGGAGTTCGGTAACGATCGGCACCCGAACTACCCGGACCAGGACACCGACCCGGACACCCCGGGCCCGACCCGGTTCGACGGGCCGCTGCACAACGAGATCCCGGCCCCCAACCGGGCGGTGGACAACTCCACCGTCTGGCAGGCCGACTACAGCGCTGACTACTTCCGCAAGCTCTACTTCGGAACGGGTCAGGGCGACGAGTCGCTGAAGCAGTACTACGAGGCCCAGTCCTCGGGTCGCTACAGCGTCGAGGGCGAGGTCACCAACTGGGTCAAGGTGAAGTACAACGAGGCCCGGTACGGCCGCTCCGACGGCTACCCGTGCGCCTCGAACGTCTGCACCAACACCTGGGCCCTGGTCCGGGACGCCGCGAACCAGTGGGTCGCCGACCAGAAGGCGCAGGGGCGCTCCGACGCGGAGATCGCCGCCGACGTCAAGGCGATGGACGAGTGGGACCGCTACGACTTCGACTCGGACGGCAACTTCAACGAGTCGGACGGCTACATCGACCACTTCCAGATCGTCCACTCCGGCGGCGACCAGGCCGACGGTGACCCGTACCAGGGTGAGGACGCCATCTGGAGCCACCGCTGGTACGCCTTCGCCTCCGACCAGGGCAACACCGGCCCGGTCAACTTCCCGGCCGGCGGTACCCAGATCGGCAACACGGGCGTGTGGATCGGTGACTACACCATCCAGCCGGAGAACGGCGGCCGGAGCGTCTTCTACCACGAGTACGGCCATGACCTCGGTCTGCCGGACGACTACAACGTCACCAGTGGTGGGGACAACAACAACGAGCACTGGACCCTGATGGCCCAGAGCCGGCTCGGCGCCAAGAACGACGGTGGCATCGGCGAGCGGGGCGGCGACCTCGGCGCCTGGAACAAGCTCCAGCTCGGCTGGCTCGACTACGAGGTCATCAAGGCCGGCCAGCAGCGCACCCTGGAGCTCGGCCCGCAGGAGTACAACTCGGCCAAGGCCCAGGCCGCCGTCGTGGTGCTGCCGCAGCGGGAGTACACCTTCCAGAACGGCAAGCCGTTCGAGGGCACCAAGCAGTTCTTCTCGGGCAACGACGACGACCTGAACACCACGATGACGCGGACCATCGACCTCACGGGGAAGACCAGCGCCGCGCTGTCGATGAAGGGTCGCTACAACATCGAAGAGGACTACGACTACCTCTTCTTCGAGGCCTCCACCGACAACGGCCAGACCTGGGCGACGCTGCCGGGTACGGCCAACGGCAAGGCCCTCAAGGAGATCTCGCCCGGGCGCTTCGCCCTGGACGGCTCCAGCGGCGACAACTGGGTCGACGTCAACATCCCGATGGACGCCGCGGCGGGCAAGGTCGTGCAGTTCCGGCTGCGCTACCAGACCGACGGTGGTGTCTCCTCGGGTGGCTTCTACGGTGACGCGATCACCGTCACCGCCGACGGGCAGACCGTCCTCAGCGACGGTGCCGAGGCCGGCGCCACCGGCTGGACCCTGAACGGGTTCACCGTGGTGGAGGAGACCTACAAGCGCAAGTTCGACAACTACTACATCGCCGGCAACCGGTCGTACGTCTCGTACGACCAGTACCTGAAGACCGGCCCGTACTTCTTCGGCTACGCGAACACCCGGCCGGACTACGTGGACCACTACGCGTACCAGACGGGTCTGCTGATCTCCTACTGGAACCTCCGGTGGGCCGACAACGACACGTTCGTCCACCCGGGCGAGGGTCGGAACATGATCATCGACGCGCACCCGCGGCCGATCTACAACCTGACCGGTAACCCCTGGCGGGCCCGCGTCCAGGTCTACGACGCGCCGTTCAGCCTGAAGAAGGCCGACTCGTTCACGCTGCACATCAACAGCCAGCCCTCGTACATCCGGGGCCAGGCCGCGCAGCCGCTGTTCGACGACACCCAGAAGTACTGGTACGAGGAGCTGCCGAACCACGGCGTCAAGCTTCCGGCCACCGGCACCAAGATCCGTGTCCTGGAGCAGGACGGCACCTCGCTGAAGGTCCGCTTCTCCTGAGCCACTGATCAGCGCTCCACCGATGCCCGGGCAGGTCACCTGCCCGGGCATCGCCCTTTTTCCGGGGTTTGACGGCGCCGGGGGTCGGACGCGTTTGTGCGCGTGTCGGGGCTTCCGCGGCCGGCGAGG